>JAPKCE010000214.1 GCA_028823075.1 Myxococcota bacterium | reverse complement strand
ATAATGTAACTGGAAACGTCGGTGGTCAGCATGCGGATGTTGGTACAGATGATCCACGCGCGAGGTGTTAAAAGACGAAGAGCGCCTCTTTAGCCCATGAACTTCGTAACCCTTGTCGAGCAAAAGCTCGGCGAGTAAAGCGCCATCTTGACCGGTAACACCCGTAATTAAAGCTACCTTTGTCACCGCCGAACTCCTAATCATGCGGATCGGCCGCTACCATGCAAGCAAGCCGCCCAAAAGATGGAACTGAGGCAGCGCTGGCTTTGATTGATGATGAATGGCAAGCGACTCGAAACCCAAGCGGTGGACAGCATGACTAGATCCCTACGTTTCCCTCAAGGCGCCGACCCCGGCCGCCGTCCAGAATGGCTCAAGGTTCGTCTTAATTATAACGAGCGCGCAAAAGCCCTTGGCGACGTTATTAAAAAGTACAATCTGAACACGGTTTGTTCCGAGGCCAAGTGCCCAAACATCGGCGAATGTTGGGGTGTGGGTACGGCAACCATCATGATTCTCGGCGACACCTGCACACGCAAATGCTCATTTTGCGCGGTCGCCACCGGGAAGCCGAACCTGATCGACCCGGATGAGCCGGTCAACGCGGCCAAGGCCATCAAATTTATGAATCTTGGCCATGTGGTGATCACCTCGGTTGATCGTGATGACCTGGCCGATGGGGGCGCCGCTCATTGGGCAAAAACTATTCGCGCCATTCACGAGCTCTGCCCTCAAACCTCGGTGGAAGTACTGACCGGCGATTTTAAGGGTAAAAGCGAACACTTGGAGCGGGTGCTTGAAGCAGAGCCCGAGGTGTTTTCGCATAATTTAGAGACCACCCGCCGGCTCACCTGGCAAGTTCGCTCGAACTCCGATTTTGATCGCAGTCTCGGCGTTTTGCAGCAGGCCGTAAAATGGGGTGCTCGACGGGTTAAAACGGGCATGATGCTAGGCCTGGGCGAGACCATGGACGAGGTAAAGGAGACCATGCGCTCGGCCGCTGACGTGGGTGTGCAGTACTTCAGCGTGGGCCAATATTTAAGGCCGACCAGCAATCACCACCAGGTGCAACGCTTTTGGACGCCGATGGAATTTGAAGAGATTAAGGCTTATGGCAACGATGAGTTGGGCTTTATCAACATTGAAGCAGGTGCGCTGGTGCGGTCGAGTTACCATGCTGAAAAAGCGGTACAAAAGGACCGCTCTTTTAACGAGATCTAGGACCCTATCTGTTTCATGCCCGCCGTTCTTGTGGGGGGCAGTCTTCCGTCTTGTTGTGGCTAAGAAAGCGGGGTCGGGATGATGGTCGAGGACGAAGAGCTTAGCGCTAAAAGTGCGCATTGCGACTCGCTCGTTCGTTTTATGAGCGACCAGGGCCTGTTCGTAAAACAAGGGCTAACACACGGTAAGCTCATGCTTTGTGATCCTGCGCAAAAACGGCTTGTAAAGGTTGGCACTACGGCTCTTGGACGGGCGCTGGTGCTCGCTGATTATCAAGGATGGAGGCTTCTTTCTCCCCACCTGAGCGCTGGTTTCGAGACCGGTGACATGCGCCTTCTCGTCGATAGCCCAGAGTTAGTGGCCATCGAAATTAAGCAATTGCCGGGTAAATCGTTGCGCTCGATCTTGCCGCCACATCGGCGGGTCTTACCTCTTTTGGCGACTCTGGCCGACAGCTGTCCTTTCGACGAATTACTTGAGGCCGAGCAGCTGCCGCGCGAGCTTTGCGAGACCTTGTTGCAACGTCATGGCAACCCGAAAGTCACCACCACACCAAGCCACGGCGATTACATCTATTGGAATGTGCTCGCTAGCGGCACGGCAACGCTTGGCCTGATCGACTTCGAATACGCCTCGAAACGACGCTACTGCGGCTTTGATGATTTCCACTTTCGCTTTGCCCCTTGGTGGTTTCGAGGTCTTCGACGAGGGGTTCCGATGCCGTTCCTTGGCGCCGCCGCCCGATGGACAGCAAGGCAGAGCCCCTCAACCTTATCGAGCGCTTTGAGCGCCGACCTCTTCTTTGTTCATTGGGCCGCTATTAGGCGTAGGATGCTCTCCCTCTGCGAGGAAGGATCAGTCGCCGCCAATAAATTCAAAAGGGATGTTGCGGCCGCCGAGTTGGCTTTAGAAAACTAGCTTAGACCCCGCTTAATTTTCGAGATCAACCAGCAACGACAAGCGTTTTAGTACCTCTGAGTTGCCGATGCTCGAATGCCAGCAGATACCTCGTAATGACTCGGCCATAGGAAGTAACTCGGCAACGCGATCGAGATCCCAATAGGCCAAAGAGCCGCAAGCCGCAGCTTGCTGTTCAACCAAAGTTAAAAATAGACGCGCTAAAGGCAGTTGCGGGTCCCGGGCGACCATAACCTTAAGAGCCGTGTAGGTATGGGCGGAAGACAAATGGCCTCGCAACAGCAAATCCCATAGCTGCGGTACGATCTTCTCTTTAGGTTGGGTGCTGGCTCGCAGCACACCGAATAACTCTTCATCCACCCGCCGGTCGCCCCAGGCTAGCGACAGAGCGACCATCGCTTCGATCGGTGGTGAGTTTCTTTGTCGATAGTGATGAGCCAGCATTCGTGATGCCCCAAGAAACCCATCAACAGCGGCTAAAGCCTGGGCGGGCTCGCCCTCAAAAATAGGTCGGATTTCGGAAGTGAACCAGGTGTTGGACGCGGTAGACAAGCCAGAACGGTAAGCCAAAACAGCCTGTGAACTGTGACCGGATTTAAGCAACTCAGCACCCAGGCGAAACCACAGATAGGGGTCGCCCGGAGCCAAGCGAAGGGCTTCTGCCAGCATCGCCATGCGCTGATTTGCTATTTTGGGCGTCTGGCTCTTGTTGATCCAATAACGAAACGAACGCGTTCCCCAGCGCTGCGAGACGCTATCGAGCCGCCCTTCACGCTCCATCGCCAAAGGACTGTAATGGTTTGAGGCGAGCAGAAGGCCCGACAAGACGATAATTAATAGCAGGTGCTGCCAAGGTCGCATGGGCTTAAACAAAAACTGCCAACGGGGAACCAAAGCCCCGATGTTGACGGCTGCCATCAGACCAACGGCGCCACTTGCCAAACTAAAGTCAAACAGATCGTGAAGCAGCAGGCCCAGTAAACCAACGGCCAAAAAATGCCTTTGAAGCCGCTCGGAACGACCGTCCGAAGCGGGCAGGCGCCAAAAAACTAAAGCCAGTAAACAGCCGAGCATGATGAGAGCTATCGGAACACCGTAAGTCGCTGGCCAATCGATGGCGATGGATTCGCCATGGGTCTGCCGGTATTGCCAGTCGTAGCGCGTCAAGTATTGCAGACTGAGCGTTTCGACCCCACCGGGACCGATTCCTGTCCAAGGGCGGCGAAACGCCAAAGGCATCAGGGCGCGAATGATGCCTCCCTTGCTCAAGCCAGTAAAACCAACCACCCAAACTCCAGCCCCAAACCAGACAACGAGCAGGCCGAAGAGCCATGCCCGATGCTGGCGATAGGCCATCGCAGCGACCACGAACAAAACGATAACACCGACAAAAATGCCCCACCGAGACCCAGTAGAGACTAGCGCCAGTACGAGTAAAGCCAGCGTAATCAGACGATGAACCGCTGCCATTCGAAGAGCGAATGCAAAGGATATAAGAGCCGTGATTAAAGCGGATTGATGGTTTCCGGACAGGTATTGGTAGTCAGGCGAGACCAGCTCGAACTGGCGCAATAAAGCATGCACGAGCATGAGCGCGCTGAACCCGGGGAGCGCCAGGGTAAAGGCCTTATGAAGCCCGGGACGGGTTTGCAATTGTCCGCCCAGGCAAAATGCAAAACTGGCCGCCAAAAAAGCGGCGACTAAAAATAGGCGCAGACCTAAAGGCCCGACCCAGTGACCATGGGCACTAAGCTCGAGAATCGAGGGAATTGCAGCCAGACAAAACGCGAACAAAGCAACCGACAATGACGGACGAAATAATAGTAAAGGAAGAACGATAAGCGACAAGCGCAGCGGGCTCGAACCCCCTCCAGTCGCCACAATCGCCACCAGCCACAACCCCAGCGCCCAAATTTCGAGCGATCCCGCCACGGACTTCTGGGTTGTTGAAAACACAGCGCCCTCGCCGGTCGGCGGTCAAAGGAGTGGAACCGACCATAAAACTACACTAACGACTTTTGGGTGAAGCAGAAATGCTCTTTAAACAGCCAAAATTGAAAGCTTATGACCCGCAGACTCGACCAACTCCAAATTGTCGTAAGCTTAGCATTTTTGGCGTTGCTTTTCTTTGCCCGGCCCCTCACCAGCCTAGGCTTTCCCGGCCTTATTAATATGGTTCACTTGGGTTTTGTTCCGTTGGGAATGATCCTTGTTTTTTTCAACCATCGCGCGGGGCACGCCAAACTAATTGTTGTAATAATGGCTTTTTTTGCCGTTTCGGTAATTAGTGGTGCCATTACTGGCGCCGGGGTTTTAAACGTTCTGCTGTTCGGCATCATCACGACCGAACCTTTTGTCCTATACCTCCTCCTAACAACCCCGGCGTGGCGACGCGTGCGGGAGCGAACTAAAACCCAGAGTTTAGATTCTGTGATGCTATTGAACTTGGCCTTTGCTGCCGTCCAAGTCCTAGTGTTTGGGTATAGCGCAGAC
>JAPKCE010000003.1 GCA_028823075.1 Myxococcota bacterium | reverse complement strand
GCCACTTGATGCAGTGGAATATGATCGGTGGCCAAAGCGAGCCAGCGCCCCGGAGCATGAAAGCACATGGTCAACTTACACGGCGAGTAACGCTGGCGAAACAGCTCAGTATGACCTGCGAAGGGTAGTCCTGCTATTTTTAATTGTTGCTTGTTAACGGGTAGAGTCACCAAGGCTTGCGCCTGGTTTTTATCGATAATATTCAGCGATTTTTGCAAGGAATTGACTTGAATTTTTGCCCCGGCAAGACAGGGCTCTCCTGGTCGGGTTAGCGGTTCATCAGCATCTATGAACTGGCGTCTTGGCCCTTCCTTAACACCCAAACTGCGCCATAAATTGGCGGGGCCGGTGAGCATCACCTGCCAGTCGCTGGCGAAGGGTTGCGCCAGCACCTCGGCGGCCATGCGCGGGCCGATGCCCGATGGGTCGCCGCAACTCACCACTAAAATAGTCATTTTAGGGAAGGATTTTAACCAAAGCGCGCCGACGAGCCGCTTCCAAGGTCTGACGCAGCGCGTTCTTGGCGTTGCGCTGGCGCAATAGACCGCGCAGTTGGTCGCGCTGAGCGTCGTCCTTAATGTCCCTGCTGATTTTATCCACGCGGATAAGATGAAACCCGAAGGCGCTGCGAAGCGGGCCGACGACCTCGCCGAGCTTGGCGGAAAAGGTTGCCGTTTCAAAAGCAGGGTCGGTCATACCACGGTTTATCCAGCCAAGATTACCGCCCTGTCCGGCGCTAGGATCTTCGCTGCTGGTCTTGGCGAGTTCAACGAAGTCTTCGCCGCCGTCGATGCGCTCCCGAAGCGCTTTGCAACGCAGTAAAGCATCTTGGACTTCCCATTCTTGAGCTCCAGGCTGAAGACGTAAGAGCAGGTGGCGTGTAAGGCGCCTCTCGACCAAACCAGGGTCACGGCTGATCGCCATTTTGAGCTCTCGCTCAGTGACCTGGGTTCCTTGAGCCATAATGGCGCTCATGATCTGGCGCTCGAGCAGCTGCTCGCGCATCTCTTCGCGATACATTCGCCAGCTTCGACCACTCGCGATGACCGCCTTTTTTAAGGTGGCTAAATCTGTAATTCTATTGCGCTCACGCACCTGTTCAATAGCCACATCGAGCGCTTTATCATCGATCAAAATACCACGCCGCCGCGCCTCGGCCTGCAGCAATTCCTTGTCGATCAACTGCTCGACCGCCGCCTGCGAATCGCTAGCACCCAGAAGGTCAGACGCGAGGATGGCGCGACCGTCGACCACCGCCACCACGCGATCGACAAGCGAAGCCTCACTCGCCAACAACACCAGAGCTAGTTTTAAAAACATCATTGTGTCTCCTGAGCCCGCCGCAAAAAGGCCGCCAAAGCCGGTAAAGCGCCAGGCACCTTGTCGATGCCAGCGACAAGGCGCAAGCGCGCGATCAACTGCCCCTGAAGCGCTCCCTCGCGCCGCCGTAAAACCGCCCGGCGGGCGATATCATCACTAGCAACGCCAGCAGCCTGACGATCCTCTAAACGCAGGACATGCCAACCATGTTCGCTCTCCAGCGGGTCGCTGACTTCGCCCATTTTAAGACTGAAGGCCTGGTCAAAAACGGCGGGCAACTCGCCTCGCTCAAAAGCGGGTAACAGTCCCCCTTGGCTAGCCTCCGGCGCTTTACTAAAACGACGCACCAAATCGGCGAATGAAAAACGTCGTTTTTTATAAAGGCTAACAGCCTCTTTCGCTTGGCTTTGGCTAGCGGTCAGCAGATGGCGCACCAACAGCTTTTCAGCCATCGGGTTTTTTGCTTTCCAATTGGCAACAACCGCGTCGGAAATGCTTTCAACGCCAGCCTCTAGACGCAAAACCCCCTCGGCGAGAAGGCGCAGTCTAGCGCGCCGACGCAGGTCGATCGGCCGCAAAGCTAACGCGTCGAGACTGCGGCGAAACTGATGCGCTGGATAACGGCTTTTGAGCGAGGCTATAGCTGTCTCTAAAGCATCTTCAGAGGGCTTAACCCCGCGCTTTCCGGCTTCAAAGGCAAGTAGGTTCAAGTCGATTTCATCGTCGAGAAGCCGCTCAATTATAGGCAGCCAATCAACCGGTTTAGAATCACCGTATTGGCGTAATGCGCGCAACATTAAAGCCTGGCCTTTGATCTCGATATCTCGGCCCCGCGCAACAACCTCGGGCATCTCTTGTAGCACCGGATCGACACAGCCAACCAACAAAAGAGCAATACCGGTGAGTGCCCTCATGGACTACTTGCCGCTTTTAACCGCCCCTTTTCCTGGGGTAATCGTAACACTTTTCTTACCGTGCTTATGGCCGAAATGAGGAGCGGCGACACCAGCAGGCGGCTTACCTTTGCTCGGTGCAGCTGTGACGATTTTCATCGATTCCAAGGCCGCATCGTCGAGCTTGAAGGTCGTTTTTGCACGCAACTCTTCGAGGTAATTCTTCATCGTGTCACGACGCTGCTTGCGGTAGATGCGATGACGAATCTGTTCTTTAACATCTTTGAAATCTTGCGAATGAGCATGGCGGCGACCGGTTAGACGGAAAATATGCCAGCCCTCTTTACCCTCGACGACATCGGTCATGGTATTGATTTTAGGAAGGTTCCAAACCGCCTTAGCTAAGGCGTCACCAAAGCGCTCCTGCAACTCGGGCTCGGTCAGGTAACGCAAGTCGCCGCCAATGGCCTTGGTGCTCTCATCGTCGCTCGCCTTAGCAGCCGTTTTGCGAAACAAACCACGGTCCTTTTTGATACCAGCCTTGAGTTCGGCCAGAAGGCTCGACAGTTCGCCTTTGGCCCGGGCTTTATCGGCGGCGAAAGTTTTGTAGATATGACTGATGCGGACGGCGCCAGGCTTGTGATAGTCGTCGTGGTGCTCGTCATAATAAGCCTTCGCCTTGGCTTCGTCGATGGCGTCAAAGTTGGTGCGTTCTTCGATGGTTCGCCGACTTAGCTCCTGAGCCAGAGCGGTCTGCAAAGTATCCACCACTTTTTCGTCGCGATGCAGACCCAGAAGGATCGCCTCTTGAGCGAGCAAGGCTTTATCCATGAGATGCTCGATGAACTCCTTGCGGCGCTCCTTGCTCTGATAACGAGCCCGCACAAAGGGGGTCATACCATTAATCTTCTTCTCCATGGCCTCAACCGAGATCATCTGGTCGCCGATGGTGGCGAGCGGCTTACCCTCGCTGGCGCCCGATGCGAAGAGATCGGTACATTCCCCTGCGGTTGGAGTTGCGGCGGGTGGCGCCTGGCAGGCGGCGACAAGAAATAATGAAAGCTGTAAAACACGGTTCATCATCGAACTCCCTTGGGATGATTGCGGCGCTGCGGTAGCAGTGGCAGCGCGCCGCATCAATCCTGAAAAAGAAGAAGATAGCGACTAAGAGGGTCCCAAGTAGGCGGCGCGCACGCGAGCGTCTGCCTCGACCTCAGCAGGAGTCCCAGAAACCAGCACCCTGCCTTCGTTGAGCACCAGCACCTGATCGCATAACGACAGCGTGGCTGCCACAGCGTGATCGGTGATGAGAATAGCCAAACCAGAGTCGGCAAGGGCGCGCATTTCGCTCTGCAAAGCGCTGACCGCCAAGGGATCAACACCAGCGAAAGGCTCATCAAAAAGAAGCACCCGCGGCTTGACCATCAAGGCGCGAGCGATCTCGCTGCGCCGTCGCTCGCCACCGCTTATACTCAGTTCTTGTCCACCGATGACATGCTGCAAACTGAGACGCTCGATGAGGCCCTCGGCACGCTTTTTGGCTTCGCCCGAACTGAGCCCGGCGATCTCACCCGCCACCATCAAGTTCTGACGCACGTCGAGGCCGGGAAAAAGTCCGCCGCGCTGTGCCAAATAGCCCAAGCCAAGAGCCGCTCGCCGATGCAAAGGCAACTTCGTCACCTCTTCACCATCGAGCCAAACCTCGCCGCTATCAGGCTTGAGCAGCCCTGCGATCATACGAAATGTTGTTGTTTTGCCTGCTCCGTTGGGTCCTAATAGGCCGACAACCTCACCAGCGTTCAGACTTAGACTGACCCCATCAACAACGCGGCGTTCTCCAAAGTGCCGAAGCAGATGACGAGCTTCCAGAAGCGCTGGCATCTAAGGGCGCTCCGGTGCCCAGCGACCGCGCGCTTGGCCTTCGACTCGCACCTGGTCGTCGTCGAGCATAAAGATAACCCGGTCTCCGGCCAGGCGAGCATGCCCGCGGCGCAATTTCGCCTTGCCCTCAAGCACTACCTTCGCCTGATCGCGCGTATAATGAGCGCGATCACCGCTGGCCTCTTCAGCGTCACCGCGGCGAAACTGAACAGCGCCTAGGCAGATTAGCTCGTAGAGCTTTCCTTCTTCATCGAAGCGCACGGTGAGATTTTTACAGCGTAGTTGCACATCACCGCGGCGCACACGCACGCGCCCGGTGCAAACCGCCTCGGCCATGGCGCGACCATAACTGCAATTATCCGCTTGAAAATGGACTTCGGGCTTTTCTGCCTTCGGGCCGGCGAGCAAGAGGCTCAAAATAAATACCATTTAGCCTCCCTGTCGCTCCGCTATTAGACGATCACAGACCCAGCGCACAACACCCTGACCACCGGCGATTTCGCTCACAACATCCACCTCAGCCTTAACCGCCTCGGCGGCATCGGCCGGCGCGACACTCAAGCCGGCAAGACGAATCGCAGGCAGGTCGAGCAGATCGTCGCCTACATAGGCGATTTCGTGCAGAGAAACGCCCATGCTCAAAGCTAAGCCGTGTAGGGCGTCGGCCTTGTCGTGACTCCCCGAGATCAGACGCGCCACGCCGAGTTCGTCGGCGCGCGCCTTGACCGCTGCGTCAGCGCGCCCGGTAAGCCAACAAACCGGCACGCCGAGACGCTGCAGGCGCACGATGCCCGAGCCGTCGCGCACAAAAAACCGCTTGCTGACCGAACCCTGCGCATCAACCCATAAACCGCCGTCGGTGAGCACGCCGTCAACATCGAGCACCAGCAAGCGTATAGAATTCCATTTAAGGTGCATCAGCGTGCCGCTCGCAAGCGTTCAACCTGTTCGAGAAGCCGAGCAAAAAGATCAAAATCTAAGGTGTTAGCTGAGTCGGAGAGCGCCTCTTCGGGACGAGGGTGTACCTCCATAAACAAGCCGTCGATACCCACCGCGGCAGCGGCTCGAGCAAGCGGTAAAGCGATTCTCCGGTCGCCCCCGGTAACGCCGCCAGAGCCCGCCGGCTTTTGAGCTGAATGGGTGGCGTCGAAGATGAGCGGTGCGAAACTGCGCAGGCGGTCAAAGCCACGGTAATCAACGATCAGATCACCGTAACCAAAGGTGGTACCTCGCTCGGTCAACAAACAGGAAGGGTTGCCCATTTCATGAACTTTTTTGACGGCATATTGCATCGCGTCGGGGCTAACAAACTGCCCCTTTTTGACGTTCACCGTAGCGCTGGTTTTTGCGGCCGCTTCGAGCAGATCAGTTTGGCGACACAAAAAAGCTGGGATCTGTAAAATATCGGCGACCTCAGCGGCCGGTGCACAATGCTCAGGCAGGTGAACATCGGTCAGAATCGGCAAGCCGGTGTCGGCTTTAATTCGCGCTAAAGCGGCGAGACCCTTTTCCAGTCCGGGGCCTCGGTAAGAATCGCCTCGGGTGCGATTAGCCTTGTCAAAGCTGGCTTTAAAAACAGGATTGAAAGGGCGGTCGAGACACAGTTCCATCAGGCGGTCAGCCGTGCGGCGCGCAATCTCATCGCTCTCAACAACACAATTGCCGGCAATTAGAAGATAGGGCTGACCGGCGCCGACAAGGTAAGGGCCGACGCTGACTAGGGCGCTCATCGCTGACACCCGATGGCGGCGTTGATAAAGTCGCGAAACAAAGGATGTGGCTCCCCCGGTCGAGATTTAAATTCGGGGTGAAATTGGCAACCAACAAACCAAGGGTGATCGCTGCGCTCAATCACCTCGACCAGGCCGGAACGCTTATGTTCGCCGGCGATAAACAGGCCTGACTCTTCGAGCTTGTCGCGGTATTCCTCATTGAATTCGAAGCGGTGTCGATGGCGCTCGGAGATTATGGTCTGTCCGTAAGCTTTGGCGCTTAGGCTCTGTTCTTGAAGCACACATTCATAGGCGCCTAGGCGCATGGTTCCGCCTAAGTCCGCTCGCTCCTTTTGCTCCTCCATCAAACTGATCACCGGATGGGCGGTGTCCGACGCCAGTTCGATAGAGTTGGCAGCGTCCAGCCCGGCACAGTGGCGGGCATGCTCGACAACTGCGAGCTGCATCCCGAGGCAGATACCGAAATAGGGAACTTTGTTCTCTCGTGCGTAGCGAATGGCCGCTATTTTACCTTCAGAGCCGCGCTCGCCAAAACCGCCGGGAACCAAAATACCATCAACCTTTTTAAGCGCCGAGTTATCGGCCTCGATATCTTCCGAATCAAGGTATTCCACGGTGACGCGAACATCATGATGCATGCCCGCATGTGACAAGGCTTCATTCAGGCTCTTGTAGCTCTCGACCAGGCCAACATATTTACCAACCACGCCTATGGTCACCTCGCCGTTTTTCGGTTCGAGATAACGGCGCACCACCGAATGCCAGCCATCAAGCCGAGGCGCCGCGGTCCAGATGTTGAGCTTGTCACAGATCTGCGCATCCATGCCCTGCTCGTTGAGCACCAAGGGCATTTCGTAAATACAGCGCACATCGTAGGCTGAGATGACGGCGCGGGGAGCGACGTTACAAAAGGCAGATATTTTTTGCTTAAGGTCTTCAGCTAGGCTGTTCGGAGCGGCATAAAAGAAAGTCGCAACCGAGACCGATGCTCAACAATTCTTTTACCGAATGCTGAGTAGGCTTGGTCTTCATCTCACCAGCGGCAGCCAGATAGGGCACCAGAGTCAGATGCACCAAGGCGGTGTTTTGATAGCCCTCTTCGTTGCGAATCTGGCGAATGGCTTCGAGAAACGGAAGGCTCTCGATGTCGCCCACAGTGCCACCGATCTCGATGATGCAAATGTCGGCTCCGCTGTCGTTCGCGGCAGCGCGAATGCGACGCTTAATTTCGTCGGTGATATGAGGAATCACCTGAATCGTTTTACCTAAATAATCACCACGGCGCTCACGCTCCAGAACCGACCAATAAACACGGCCGGAGGTCACATTGTTAGCCTGCGACAAACGGCTATGCGTAAAGCGCTCGTAATGACCGAGGTCCAGATCGGTTTCGGCACCATCGTCGGTGACGAAAACCTCACCATGTTGGTACGGGCTCATGGTGCCCGGATCGACATTTAGATAGGGATCCATCTTCATGTTGGTGACGCTCAAACCGCGGGCTTCGAGCAGCGCCGCAGTGGATGCGGCCGCCAGGCCTTTTCCTAGCGACGATACCACGCCACCGGTAAAGAATATATATTTGGGGCTGCGGTTCATAGCGTCCTCTCGGCCAAACGCTGACGCGCTTGTTGCAAGTCTTCCAGGGTGTCGATGCCGCGCGGGGCGGCGTCAAGCGGCACCACAACAATACGCATCCCAAGCTCAAGGGCGCGCAGTTGTTCGAGTCGTTCCATTTTTTCAAGTTCCGACGGGGGCGCGGTAAGAAATTGTAGTAGAGCATCCGGGCGATAGGCGTAGACGCCAATATGACGCCTAGCAGCGCAGCGCAGCAGGGCACTGCCAGCGAGCAAATCGTCGCGCGAGGTAGCAATGGGTGCGCGACTAAAATATAATGCCAAGTTTTGATCGTCCGTAACCACTTTAACGCAATTGGGATCGGCCGCCTGGTACGCCAGCAAAGGCGCGCTCAAGGTGCCCATTTGCGGTTTATTTTGGCGAGACATGGCATCGACAAGCGCATCTAAAGCCTGCGGTTCAATCTCAGGCTCGTCACCTTGAAGGTTGATGGCTAGACTGTAGTCTCGGCCGCGCAACGCCGCGCCAATACGGTCGGAGCCCGAGGGTAAATTGGGCTCGGTCATAATCGCTTCAGCTCCCGCCTTTCGAGCTGCGCTGGCGATTCCCTCATGATCCGTGGCGACGAGCACCTCATCGATTCTTTTGGCCGCCAGGGCGCGCGCTACGACATGCGCAATGATCGGCTTTCCGCCCAAGTCGAGCAGCGGCTTGCCGGGCAAACGGGCCGCAGCGAAACGAGCAGGAATGACGGCGATAACGGTCACGGGGGGTTCTTTCCGACCACGGGCTGGGGTCGGGCTTATCCGCTATGGCCCTTGGGGGTGAAGGTCAACTGAAACCCGGGGTTGGGGCGTTTTTTTGGGGGTGAGTCTTGGGTTTGTCGCGAATCTCGCGGGGCGGACGTGGGACGCGCTTTTGGACGGGCTTGATTCTCGGCTTTGACTCGAATCTCGCGGGACGGGCCTGGGGCGCGGTTTTTGACGGGCTTAGCGCCCGTCAAGCGATGGGGCTCCAAAGCTTGTCTTTGGTTAGGGATGCGCGGTGGTCGTTGCGTAGCTTTAGTAGGTGGCTGTGTAGGCTTAGTTTGGCTAATGGCCATAGAAATTCTGGGGTGTCGTCGTAGGCTTTTTTTACCAATTCGCTGAGGGTTGCGCTTTTTAATGTTTGCAACGCGTTTAGGACTTTGGCTTCTCGTTTTAGGCGGTGCTGGATGAGGGCGTTTAGCGCTTTATCGCCTTGCGCTAATGGCATGCCATGGGCTGGGATGATCAACTCGGGTTCAAGTTGGGCTAGGCGAGTTAGGCTTTGTAAATACAAACTCATATCGCCCTGATCGGGCTCGATTAGGATGGTTGAGCCGCTAGCGATCATGTCGCCGGCGATGAGCACTCGCGTCTGAGCATGCCAAAAGCACAAATGGCCGGCGGCGTGGCCCGGTGTCTCTAAAACCGCCCAACCGCCGGGTAATTGGTCTCCCTCGGCGAGCAAGCTGGTGACCTCGGGCAGGCGATCGAGTTGGCATTCTCCAGCGCTCACACCGCTTCCTCGACCTGCAGCCAAATCGGATTGCGTTCGAGTCGACGCAAAAATCGGCGTTTCTGTCTTTTCTGCGAGCCACGCAGCAGCGCCGATGTGATCGTGATGGAGATGGGTCAACAACACCCCGGTGAACTGCATACCTTGAGCACAGCGAGCTTTGATATGTCGCCACAACAAAGCGCGCTCGGACGGTTCGACGGCTGCCGGGTCGACAACAAAGAAATGCGAATCGCTGCCTATGAAAGAACAATTAGTGTGGCTGGCTGGGGGTAAGGTTGGAGCCCGCAACGGCAAGTAATGGGCAGCTCCGCCGGCACAAAGAAGATCTCGAGAGTCGCCGGCTTTGCTAAAACAACTCACCCCATCAAGCGCAGCCTCAAGCGCTGCCAAAACCGGCGGTGAAGCCGGTAACTCTCCGGCTTCCCAAGCTTTCTTTGTTTCGCCGCCTGAGCCCCAAAAGTATCTCGCTATTTCGGTGTTAGCTAACACCTCCAAGCGCTGCTCAAAGCGACAGCTATAAAAATAGGTTTGAAACCGCAGGTGGGCGTATTCAGGTGTGGTCCAGTCACCTAAATACCGCCAGGCACTCCAGTCACAACCTTGAGAAAGAGCGGCTGCCGATGCCCCCTCAAACAAGCGTTCACGCATCGTCTCTGCGCTCAGTGCATAATCGCCCGGAGCCAATAAACCCGTCTCTTCGAGCAGTTCGCGCCAAGCGGCGATGCGAGCTTCGGGCGGACCAAGCTCAGGCCGCTCTGGCCCATGGTCCCCCTCATCGATGGCGCCACCTGGAAAGGAGTAAAAACCGGGCTGAAAACGAAGCGTCGCAGCGCGCTGAATCATCAAGGCTTGATCGCCGAATACCGGCACCACCACGGCGGCTCGTCGCATCTTTACCCCCAAAGTCTGAACTGGCCCTACTCAACCTTTGCCCTTCGCGCCAGCCGTTCAGCAACGGGTAGGCGCGGCGAATTGGCTTGCCGACAAGCCCTAAATTGGCTGTGTATCAAGCCTAATTTGCAAAGGGTTCTTCAATGAAAAAGCAGGTAACCTGGACGACCGAAGAATGGAATGACTGGCGCTGGCACCAAAAAAACCGCGTGCGCAACCTCGAACAACTTGAAGAATGGGTGGATACTACTGCCGACGAACGTGAGGCCTTTGAAAAGACGGACGCCGTTTTCCACATGGGAATTACCCCTTATTACGCCTCGCTGATGGATCCGGTCGACCCCAATTGTCCAGTACGTTTACAGTCGGTTCCGAGCCTCGCCGAAACCAAGATCAGCAATTGGGACCTCGATGACCCCTTAGGCGAAGAGGCCGATATGGTGGTGCCGGGCTTAACCCATCGCTATCCGGACCGGGTGCTTTTTTACACCAACCATAACTGCGCCATGTACTGCCGGTTTTGTACCCGTAAACGCAAAGTCTCAGACCCTACGTCGATGACCAATAAAAGCGCCTATGAGAACCTTTTCCAAGACCTCGCCGAGCATCCCGAAGTGAACGATGTTGTGATCAGCGGCGGTGACCCCTTGAGCCTCTCGGACAAGCGCTTGATGGTTATCTTTGAAGAGCTCAGCAAAATCCCGCATATCAAATACTGTCGCCTCGGCTCACGAAATCTGGTGACCTTGCCGCAGCGCGTAAACAACGATTTTTGCGATATGCTCAAACATTACCAAAGTCGTAACCTGAGCATATTTTTCAACACCCATTACAACTGCCCCGAAGAACTCACCGATGAAGCTTGGGACGCTTGTGATCGCGTCGCCGCCAGTGGCACACCGATGAACAATCAGATGGTGCTGCTAAAAGGCATCAACGATTCCGTCGAGCGGGTCAGCGAACTCAACCGCAAGCTGCTCCAGATGCGTGTTCGCCCCTATTACATCTACCAATGCGACCTCGCCGAAGGGGTCAGTCACTTCCGTACCTCGATCGCCAAAGGTCTCGAAATTGTCAAAGGGTTGCGCGGCCATATGTCCGGTCTCGCCAGCCCCCACTTTGTGGTCGACGCTCCTGGTGGCGGCGGTAAAATCCCGCTGTCACCGAACTATGTGGTCGGCATGGATGAGGGGAGCTTAATGCTCCGTAACTTCCGCGGCAAAGTCTACCGCTACCCGGAAACTGAGTTGCAACTTTCCAGCCTAACGCCGGAATGTCTGCACGATAAGATCTAAGGCAGCGTCGCGCTCAAGCCGCTGAGTCCGGCTCCCTCATCGAATCCAAGGGCGATATTAAGCGCCTGAAGCGCTCCGCCCGAGCTGCCCTTGCACAGGTTGTCGATGGCGCTGGTAATCACAGCCAGACCGGTTTGTTCGTCACAGACCACTTGAATTTCAACCTCATTGGTACCGGCGACGCGGGCGAGGTTGGGCTGTAAACCGCTCGGTAAAGCATGTAAAAACGGCTCGTCGTCGCAAAATTCGTGCAAAGCTAAACGTAAATCTTTAGCGCCAACGCCGGCAGCCAGAGGCAGGTAGCAAGTGGACAAAATACCGCGGCGAATCGGCAATAAATGCGGTGTGAAGCGCACCTTTAAAGGGCTTTTCGCCAACGCGCTTAGGTTGTGCGCTATCTCAGGCGTATGGCGATGGCCTTCGACCTTATAGGGCATGATGGTGTCGGCGACGCGGCAGAATTGGCTTCCCGACGCAAGCTTGGCGCCCGCCCCGGTAACGCCCGTCTTACAATCTGCGATGAGCAGCCCTTCCGCGATAAGCCCGGCTTGTAAAAAGGGTGCACAAGCCAAAGTAACTCCGGTTGGAAAGCAGCCAGGCCCGGCGATGAGCCGAGCTCCGGGCAGTTTTTGCCGATGCAGTTCCGGCAGACCATAAACGGCCGACCCCATGAGCTCGGGACAAGGATGGTCGCCGTAATGCTCTGTATAAAGGGCAGCAGGTAGACGGAAAGAAGCGCTCAGATCGACCACACCCACACCCAACTCGAGCAGTTCGGCCGCCAAACGGGCACTGCTGCCATGCGGCAAGCCGAGAACAGCCCAGTCGGCGACTTGAGCCACAGCTTCGGCGCTGGTGGCCTGAAGCTGATGACGATTTTTACGATCGAGCCCAGGATAATGCTGAGCCAAGGGGTCGCCGGCGCTCGAGGCACCGAACAGGCCAGATAACTCAAGCTGCGGATGCCCAGCGATCAAACGCAACATCTCAGCACCCGTAAACCCCGATGCTCCAACAACAGCGATGCGCATAATTTACCCTCTAAAAGCAGCGATCAGGTCGCTCGGCTGTGCAAAGCCCGTAAGGCCCATCTCCGTCAAGGAGAGGCCTTTATCCATGCCCCAAAAACAACCAGCAAAAAGGCAGCCAGCGCGCGCCGCCGCTTGAGCATCGGTGGCGGTATCACCGATGTGCAGATGCTGCTCAGGGGAGCTTTGCAAGGCTTTGATGCAGGCATGGATCATCGATGGGTCCGGCTTCGCGGGGCCATCATCACCGCAATGCAATCCGTCGAAGAGCGAGTCCCAACCCAGATCGTCGACGATGAGCTCGGTAAAGCGCCTGGGTTTATTCGTCGCTATAGCGACCTTAAGACCACGTTTACGAAGCGCGCTGACAAGATGATCGAAGCCCTCATAAGGGGCTGTTGTATCGCTGCAGCACCCTGCGTAAAGCTCGAGGAAGCGCAGTACCAAAGGCTCAACATCGCCAGCCGGTTCTAGGCAATTGCTCACCAACCAACGCGCACCCCGTCCCACAAAGCGAGCGACATCGGGGACCGGTAAGGTGGCCTGACCAAGCTCGACGCGCAGGGCATTTAATGCACCCGCGAGATCGCCCGAGGTATCCGCAAAAGTACCATCGAGATCGAAACTGATGGAGCGAAAAGCGACAGCGGAACTTTGCAGGCCGCACCACAAATTAGGGAGGTCGCTGGACCTCGGGTTTAGCGACAACCCTGAACGCCGGGAATGCAGCAGCGCGGACGCAAGCGCTGACAACGCTTAGGGCCATTATTGCCGCGACAGCTGAAGCGGTCGGGACATTGCTCGGTGCTGGTGCAGTTCTGCTCACCGTCGACGGTGTCCACGCCGAGTTCAGTGTCCGGGTCTTTGTTGATGCTTACTAGAACGCTCATGCCGCCGGTCTCGCCGATCTGAATCGTACGCGACGAATCGGGGGCCGGAGCGCCGAACTGTTCGTTGAATTTACAGAGGTAGCCGCGCTCATGATAAAGGACTTCAATGGAATGCCGGGTGGCGACCCCATTGAGGTCATAATTCATCAAGGCCTTCATATAAGCACCGCCTTCTGGGCGCTGAATGTCGGCGTCGGGATCGATACCCAAAACAAAATCTACGAACTCTTGCGAAACGCCCGACCACTTGCTCAGATCCAAAGCCCAAGGAAAGGGTGTTTTGGAGTTGCGCGGCAGCAGACCGACGTTGGTGCGGAAACTCTTCTCGCCGTTGAAGGGGGCAACCTGAGGCTCACTCCAAGGAGCCAAATTATAGAACCAGGAGTTGCCTAGGTTGGTGGGCGCAGGGTGCGCCAAATCGATGCGGTAGTTGGCGTTGACGCTGAGTAAGTACACGTTGTCCCAGCCACGCGCTGGGATGCAATAAACCTGCGCCGGGCCGGGGACTCCGTCGATGTCCGGAGCGCCGTTGAGTAAAGTCGGAATATCATCACCCGGACAAGCCGCGCAGCGATCCTCGCTAGGCTGAACCAGGGTTTGAGCGCTCGAGCAGCTCGACCCGTCGGTGACGTTGGTGGCTTTATCGGGAACCTTATCGGTTACCTCAAGATCCAAGAACCAGTTACCCTGCTCCTCGCATTGGTCATCGATAAAGCCATTCACACAGCCGTTCGGCGTGCGCGATATCCCTTGATAGGTGAACAGATCACCCACGTGGATGGGCAAGTCGTTGGGCGCCGGGCCCGCGTCAGCCGGAGGGCCTGCATCAAAATTAACCTGTCCGAAAATATCCTCACCGGGACAACCGAGCAGAGAAAGCATGGCAAAGCTTAAAGGCAGGAAAGCAAGTCGCGACATAAGATCCCCTTTGGCGTAACAAGATGCTGCCATGAGCGCCTTGGCGCTGCAATCGGATAAGCGATCACCCGCCCACAGATATCTCCCCCCGCCGCCACTTGTCGGGCGAATAAGCCCGAGAAGCTTCGCACAAACGCTACTTTTCGCACCAGGTCCCGGCGGCATTGCCGCCAGGTGGGGAGGCTGAGCCCCAAGCGAGACAGCGTCTGGTAAAAAGCTGAAAAAGCTGATTAATTAACCGTTCAACAAGCGCTTTGCGTGCTGCTCAGAATGCGTCGTTTGCAGCTATGCATACAGCATGCACAGGCGGCTAAAAAAACCGCTGATGAGCCAGAATTCGGCTGCTATTTAAAGATCGTTACTCGTTGTTTATCCTCGGTCACGGTGAGTCACGATGCTAGAAAAGATGTGATGAACCTTTAGGACAGCCTTGCCCGGTGCAGGGCAAGGCAGGGTTCGGGCATGCGGTTCAAGACACTTACTTACAATCCGGAACTACCCGCTGCGGCCAGACGGTCCGCGAGGTTCGAGCAGTAACTTCGATAGTAAGCGTAGCTACCGCTCAACCTCAGCGCCGAAACAAGTACTGAGACACCAACAAAGCGCGGTGTCAGCAGCAAACCTTTTACTCGACGATCTCGTAATCATAACTAGCCAACCATTGCGCGCCGTTGCTCGCGGTATGGGTGATCAGCAGGGTCGAATCGAGCAGTTCGAGACGAGGGGAATCATCACCCAATGCCTCCCGAGACGCCGGATTCAAACCTGATGGCTGCCGATACGCGCCCAACTCGGCTTCAACAAGCTTCTGAGGTGGACAACGGGGGCTCTCAAACGACTCACAGC
Source organism: Myxococcota bacterium (assembly GCA_028823075.1). GTDB lineage: Bacteria > Myxococcota > UBA4151 > UBA4151 > UBA4151 > CACGMS01. The sequence continues at coordinate 5,266 of JAPKCE010000003.1, read as the reverse complement.
CGTTGAGCATAACGCCGAAACCAAGTGCAAAAACCATAACTAGACTTTTCATTCGCTGTCCCCTTGATGGCTCAAACTCAGGCTCATTTCGTCCAAGTAAAGGTGCATTTTGATGCCCCGATAGATTCGAAACTCTCCGGTCTCGGCGAGCCAAGCCGGCGGATCTTCGGCATCGCCAGCCAACTGAGTTATATCGGTACGTTGAAGTGTATAGTTCGTTCCGATCGCCACGCAGGACAAGGCCTTAGCCGGCGCCGGCAAAACCGCCGCAGCAAGCGCATAACCAAGACCAACGACCGCTAAAAAATTAATAGTCTGACGAACCAACATAAAATCCTCCTCCAAAGCGTGGAGGGATTTAAACCGCCACTTTTTTATAAACAACTCGATTTCCGTCAGCGGCGCGTAAATGCCCCCCTCGCTAAGTGCTCGAAAAGCAGCCCGCCCCCCCGAGAGCAAAGCCAAAGCCCCTTAAGGAAGCCAAGCCCTTATCGGCGCCCCCCCAGGCTCACTCAAAACTCCCGGTCGCCCAGAAGGCATCCTCGGCTGCTGCAGATTAACCCCCGCAATCGCCCATTTGCTGCGCGCATCAAGGCGCCGTAAATAACGCATTAGATCCTCGTCGACGACGCGGCCCCAGCCTTCTTGGCTGGCGTGGCGATAGACCGTTCCCCCGCCGCGCCGTTGAATTACAAACCCCAGATGAGAAATGCGCACCGGTATCTTTGGACGCTCGACGCGCACCAGCAAAAGAACCGTCCCTGTGGGCACTTTGTGTAAATTCGCTTCTAAGGTGTCCAGGCTGATCAAGGGCATCTGTGCACGCTGACTCGGCGGGTTGAGTAGATCGAAATTTGCCGGCAAAAAACGTCGCGAGATCGATGCCCATGGGACCTTTGAATAGTCGTGCACCAAAAGTTCACCCTTACCGACTTTTCGGGTGATGTCGCGCAGCGCATTCAAGCGCTGTAAATGCGGCACCCATTGCGCCAACATAAAATGATTACGCCGACTGAAAGCGACTTTGCTCCCAGAGTAACGCAGTCGGTCCATCCAAAGCCGGGCCTCGGTGAGGTTTTCAGCATAAGCCATCGACAAGGTGGTCTCAACAAAGGTCAAACAATCGACAGGCGCGACCCGAAAGCGCGGGTCGGTGTCGACTTCTGCTGCGGGGCCTTCGCCGAGCGGGTCGACGCCGTAATTAGCGCCGACCATCTGCGCGCTGTGGCGCAAAATGCGACGGCGCAAATGGCGAAAACCTGCAGCTTCTCGAATTTGTTGGTCAATCTTATCGTTTTCCATAGCGCCGTACTTGCTGCGGTCCCGCTGTTTCGGGTACTCGCCGGCGAGGCCTGGCAATGCCCAAAAAGTCAGCAGGAAGATGGAGATACACCGGCTCATGCAAGCACCCTTTCGGCCGCCGCTGGCGGCGATTCAATCCTTGCATCGGCGCGGCGCTGGTCGAGGTGTAGCCCTAAGCTTCGGGCTCTGCTTGCTGCTCGCCTGCACCACACCTGATTCTGCTGGGCGTTTGCTCTTTAGGCGCGGCGCTACAAACCTTCCTGAAACGCTGGTTTGGCAGGAATTTTCGGGGCAAACTGACATCGATATGCCTTCAAACGAAGAACTTCTGGTGCAACTAAAAAATCTAATTAAAGCGCGAGTAACACCAATCGATACGGGCGCTCAACGCAGCTTACGGTTGCAAAGCGTCATCGTTGGCTGCCGCCAGAAGCCTCGGGCCGCCTGTGCCTGCCGCGTCGTGATCGAGCTTCTTGGCTCGGATCAAACGACCGCTCTTCGGGGCATGGAAGGCAGGGCGGAGCTGGCGATGGCCGGCCTGGCCGATGCGCAGGGCTTGCAACGAGCTTTGCCGACGCTCTTCAACCACGCGCTACGAACGGCGTTGGCGGCGGACGATAAGCGCCCCCCTGCCTATAGCCAAATGGAACGCGCTGCGCGGCGCCAAGATCATCAACAATTCAGCGCTTGGGCTGATAAACTTGCGCAACCCGGTCTCGGTGAAGCCCGGCGAATTGCCCTTTGGATTACCCTCGGTCACATCGGTATTCACAGCGACCTACCAAGGTTGAGTAAGACGGCCGCATTAAGCCCTGGTGAAGCGCTTGCGCGCCAGCGCGCTCTCGCCTGGATTGGCGCCGCGTCGCGCCAAGCTGGAAAGAGCGTCCAAGCCCATGTAGAGTCCCGCCCAGGCGCAAACGGAGACAGCCCTTGAATCGACTCATATGTTGTATCGCTCTACTCATCGGCTGCATCCCCGATCCGCCGGCTCCAGATGCCGGAGTTTCGCTCGATGCTGCTCTACCCGACACCGGACCTGATGCTGCTGGTGCCGACGCTGGGCCTTTGGACCTTGGGACGACACCGGACAGCGGCCCTCCGCCTGAGGATTGTGATCAAAACACCGTAATTTTTGGCCCTGATTGCCCTGAAGAAGGTTGTCGTTATGGAGAATCCTGCGGCGAAACCGGCTGCGGTAAATACCTCTGCTCTCAAGAGGGCTCGCTGCAATGCTTCTTCGATGAGGCGAACATCTGTGGAGGCTGCGAAGAGCTCGACGACAGCGCCGGACAGCCCGGAGAGACCTGCGGAGCGCATGCTTGCGGTACCGTCGTTTGCAACGCCGATATGACAGCAACCCTCTGCCCCGACGATCATCCTCGCAACATCTGCGGCGGTTGCGCACCGCGCATCACCGCCAAGGCGAAACAATGCCTCGACGACAGCGACTGCACCAACAGCAACCAACCCTGCGCCAACGATGGCGACTGTCTTGATGGGCATTCATGCGCCCCAGGCGGGTTCTGCCGAGCGCAATGCATCCAAGATGTGAACAACCCCTTCTCGGGCCGCTTCTGTTCGCCGGGTGGGCCCTGCTCCACCAGCCTCGACCAATGCGGCACCGGCGAAACCCGCTGCGGCCGAGACGGCGAGCGCATGGTCTGCTTCCGAGGGCGTTCGACCACCAGTTGCGGCGATTGCGAGCGCTGTGTTTTGTTCCGCGCCGAGATGGATCAACGCTTCGCTGGTTCTTATATCCTCAACGGTACCGTCGCCCTCATCGAGAATGTGCGCAGCAACCCAGCGCGTCATATTCTCGTCTTCGATCCGCTGCGTCTTGGTGAGGGTGCAGACGCTTTGCCGCAGACCAGCGTTTACATCCTCGATGCGGATGATCGCGGTTTCCCTCTCGGCACCTTTGCGCGCGCCGGCGCCGGCCGTCCACCCGACTACGCCGATAGCTGGGCAGTGCCCTCCATCAACTTCAACGACGGCCCTTGGCGCGTAGTAATTCACGACGCCTTCCTCGGTATCATCTCTGAAGGCTTGCTGAGCCCCACCGAATAACCCTAAAGGGTTGCCCAGAAAGGGGAACGCTCATGCGTCTTCTTAGCATAGTAGCTCTGCTGCTCACCTGCAGCGCTTGCGGCCCGGTCATCGCCACCAGCAACATCGTCTCTGCCGATGCTGCTTTGGAAGAAGCACGGCTGCTCAACGCCCAGCGTTTTGCTCCTTATTGGTATCATAGCGCCGAACTCTTTTTGGGCAAAGCGCGCGAACTCGACGGTCATAGCGAATACCAGTTCGCCAGCGAATACGCTGGCATCGCTTTGGTACGTGCAAACAAGGCACTCGAGATCACCCGCAAGCGCATGCACAGCCGCCCGGCTGCAGTGAAAGCTAAGGGAAGTTACGAATGGTAAGTCGCACCTTATCCCTATTGCTCTTGATCGCCGCCTGCACGACGGTATCACCCTACCGCTCGGTGGGTGACCCGACCATCGATGACCCGGTCGAAAAAGCCTTTGCGGCGATGCGGCCCGTCGAGGCGATGGAAGAAGCAAGTTGTGCACTGCATGACCTAGCCGACCAAGCAAGCGCCCTAAAAGGGGTGATTAAAGTCAAAGAAAAACGCTTCACCATCGACGATTCAAAGCTCGACGAATTGCCGCCAGGACTGCGAGGCGGCTTACAAAAGCTAAAAGGTTCGATGGCTGCCGTGGGCACCATGAAGGGTAAACTTAAAACGATCGGCGCTGAACTTGAAGGTGCGACCGCCAAAGCCCGCAACAGTTCGAATAAAACGGCGCGAGTCAAACTCGCTCGCGATGCCGTCGAGAGTATCGACCAACGGCTAGGAAACGTTGGCAACGAATTGAGGCGCCTTGTGGCCCTCGCCGAACGCGGCACCTATTGGGACCGCCCTTTGCTTTGCAAAGAGGTCGAGGACCGGCGCGCCAACAGACTCATCGCTACCACCGAATCTACGGGCGGAGGCGGCACAGCGCGTCTACTGGCTCAAATAAAAGCCTACGAAGAGATCCTCGAGCAAGCGCGCGTCAGCGGCGCTGAGCGCTGCGCACCAAAGTCGCTGGCCGAAGCCGAAGCTCAAGCTGAGTTTGCTCGCGTCGAAATCAAGCTAGGTCATTGGTTTAAAGCTAAAGAGTCGGCGCAGCGAGCTGGTACTTTAGCGGTACGCACCCGCGAAGAAGCTCGGCCCTGTGCGCCCAAGGTGAAGCGCCCGAAAAAAGTCATCATCCCCAAGAAAGATTCGGACAATGACGGTGTTTTAGACGTCGACGACGCTTGTCCCGAAATTCCCGGCCTGCGTAAACATAAGGGCTGCCCGCCTCCGGATAAAGACGGTGACGGCTTCTTGGACGATGAGGATAAATGCCCGAACGAGCCTGAAGACTTTGACGGTTACCAAGACAACGACGGCTGCCCAGAAAAAGAAGACGCCGATTCCGATAACGACGGCATTTTGGACCAAGATGACAAATGCCCCACCGATCCTGAAGATCGTGACGGCTTCAAAGACGATGATGGTTGCCCGGATCGTGACAACGACGCCGATGGAATCCCGGACACCTCGGATAAATGCCCCACTGTGGCCGAAGACGCCGATGGCTTTGAGGATATTGACGGCTGCCCCGACCTGGACAACGACCAAGACGGTTTCCAGGACGATGTCGATAAATGCCCCAATGACAAAGAGGATCGCGATCAGTTCGAAGACGAAGACGGCTGTCCCGATTTGGACAACGATAAAGATGGTATTAAAGACACCGATGATCGTTGCCCAAATCAGCCTGAGACCATGAACGGCGTCACCGATGAGGATGGCTGCCCCGATAAGAAGTACACGCTGATCAAGGTGACTAAGGAACGCATTGAAATCATTCAGAAGGTGCAGTTCAAGACCGGGCGCTCGAAACTTCTCAAGTCGAGCAACGAGTTGCTC
>JAPKCE010000213.1 GCA_028823075.1 Myxococcota bacterium | reverse complement strand
CTTTGGCTCGATGGCTTCAAACCAACCTTGGTACATCGATATCCGCGGTCAACGCGTCACCCGCCGCAACCTCGAAACGATACGCGACAACGACCAATACCGAGGCACGGGGTCGAACCGACTCGACGGCGGCGTGAGCGAATACCTAGTCGGCCCCATACTTTGGGACCTGTACGATGACTCGGCGGGTTTGGAGGCGCATGACAGCATCGCCTTGGGCGCCCAAGAGATGATGATGGTGCTGCTTGAGACCTTAGGTGACGGCCGTTCGGACATCGGCGTCGCGGGCGTCGACTTGGCCGATTTCATTAACCAAGTGGAATGCCGTAACGATGCACAGCGCCCTGCCGTTGCGGCCCTTTGCAGCGAACGTAATTTCCCTTGGGTGAGCGACGAGCACATGGAATGTTCAAAGGCGCGCCAAGGCTTGGCGCTGCGCATGCGTCCGCTCGACGGCCAGCTGCAAATTATACTGGCACAACAAAGCTTGGCGCAAAGCTCCCGATGGACGCTGGTGCAAGGCGATGAAGAACGAACCTTGTCCTGCAAAGCCTTTCCTTGCGCGACGGGCATTCTACCTGGCGCCGATTTACGTCTGAGAGCCTGGCGTCACGACGGACCCGAAGAGGTGAGTTTTGCTGGCCGAGAAGCTATCGCCAAGGCCTTGGGTGGAAGCCCCGCACACGTCGACGCCAATGGCGCCGCGGTACGCAGTTATTTGTCTCGCTAAGGGACTGGCGGTGGGTGGCCCACGGGCACGCATTCGAACATATCGGCTCGGCGCCATTCGATCTGCGTCGCGCCCATCTCAAAAGTAGGCACGGCGCCGCGAAACTCTGGTGCCAAATCACCGCTAGCGATAAGGTCATCGAGCACATCAAGCCCAATGGCTCGCAAGCGCAAACGCAAGGTCACGCGAGCGGGAAGCTCGGCCGAGCTGAAGCGGTATTCATGCTGCAGATGGGCTCCGACTTTGCCGGCGTTCGGGCCTTCGTGAGCATGATTCGGCGGCGGCAAAAGCAAACTCTCGTATTCGGCGATCTCCCAAAACAAATGAACTGCGTGGCCATCTTCATCATAACCCTGGTCACCCAAACGCCAGAGTTGGGGGTCGACAATACTGGTTAGCGCCTGGCCTTCTTCGACAACACCGCTGGCAAAAAGAACATTATCGGCCTCGTCGTAGGCGATAATTTCGACCCAGGCGCGACGATCTTGAGTGGCACCCGTAGGCCAGGAATGCCCCGCCGCCATATTCTCCAGGGTGGCACCGAGCAGCACCGTTCCCTCTTCGTCGCGCACGCAAAGAATCGACAGGGCAGTGGTGTTCAGTTCGCGCTGGATACGCCGCAATTGGTCTTGTTTTTCGGGGAAATCGGTGAGCGCTGTATCCACGCCGACCATGCGATGGTCGTGAACCCTACGCAGAGGAACGCCCGGCGCGTCGGCGGCGGTTCCAGTACGACCCTTCATATGGCAATCGCCGCAAGTCTGACGCTCTCCCTCAACATCGTGGGCGAACAAGGAGCTCTTCCATTCCAAAAAAGTACGTTCGAGATGCACCTGTTTTTGGGTCACGATATCGTGGCAACTTCCGCAGAGGTCTGCCGACTCGATGCGCTCTTTGTCATGCAGCGGCGAATACATGCTGGCATGCGCTTTGTTGGGTGCCGGGTTATCGTAGGCGCCGCGCATACGAAGATCCGAGCTCAGGTTAAGCTGGGCGTTATGACTCCCGGTGACCTCATCAACAAAATGGCAAAACGCACAGGTAACGCCTTTCGAATAAGCGGGAAGTTCCGCCAAATTCAGGCCATCGGTGGTTAGCCCTTCACGCAGCGCTATCGGCGCATGGCAAGTCACGCAAAAATCACCAAGCTCGCCGTTGGTTTCACGTTGACCGCGGCGATTCATCGCTAACCATACGGGGTCTTCGGCGGCGTAAGCATGCATCGAGCCCGACCATTCTTGATAATGATCCGGATGACATTCTTGGCAGGACTTGGGGTCGAGCAACTGCTCACGTGTAAAACCGCTAACGACGCCGGCGTCAGGGATACTCGGCTCGTCCGCCGGGCAGCCGAGTAAAAGCGTGCAAGCAAGCAGCGCAAGAAACCTCATCGCTGGGCTCCCGCTTCAATCCACTTGCGCACGGAGCAGACCTCGGCGGCACTAAGTTTGGCGCCCGGAGGCATGACCAGCGACGGGCTCTCGTGATCGAGCCGCTTAATCAACATGCTGCAAGCCGCATCCCCCGGGGTCACCCGATCGTTGAGCATGAGCTGCGCGTGGGCGATGTCAGCATCGTCGAGAACCAAGCCGCCCTTGGCGCCGGCTGCAGCGTGACAAGATCCGGCGCCAACCCCGCAACTTCGCGCCAAGGTGTTGGTGTAGACCTGCTCGAAAGTGGGTTCGTATAAAGGGCTGCAGTCCGCCTCTAATTGGAGGCAGTTAGGTGCCGGGTCGTCGCCGCAGGCGACAACCAACAAGCTCAGGGCAAGCAGGCGCATCTAGCCACCCAAGGTGAAGTAATAAAACACCGTATCGCTGAGATCACCGGCGGCGATGCGCAGTTCGATCTTCCAGGTACCCGCCATGAACAGATCGAGATCGCTCAGGGTGAACTGGCCAGGCTGATCGTTGGGAACTCCATCGGTCGTACGCGGAAAAGTGCCGTGACCATGCTCTGGCATAAAAGGCTCAGCGACCAAGGTTGCGCCCTCGATGGCCTGACCTTGGGCGTCACGAAGCTCCATAACCCAGGTGTAGTCGGTGAGGTCTTGAGGGATGGGGTTACTGGACATCAGCGCCAAGCGGAAATGACCATTTTGCGAGGTCTTTTCCATTCCCGCCGAATAATCATCACCGACCAACTGCTCGCCGGCGTCACCCGGTTCGCCTCCAGCATCTGCGATAGAAACTCCGGCATCGCCGCTAACAAACCCCGCGTCGGCCGGGACCTCGCCTGGGTCTTGTGCGCAGGCAACCAGGGATAAAACTGCTAAAAACAACGTTACTCGCATACCGCCTCCGTCCAGGGTTCTTTAGCCGAATGGATGCGCCATCGCCAGGATTTTCAGGTGTTACTTGCCGCCAGCTAGAACACGTTCTAGTTAACGCTCGCAAACGGGAGAAAACGCCTTTGGACGCCTATATTATCGACGCTCTGCGCACGGCTCGTGGTCGCGGGAAAGCCAGCGGTGGACTCGCCACCGTCACCCCAATCGAATTGGCCTGCCAGCCCTTGCGCGCCCTAAAACAACGCCACGCTATCCCCGAGAACGCCGTTGAAGAGGTGATTCTTGGCTGCGTCGAAGCGCTGGGCGAACAAGGCGGTGACATCGCGCGCATCGCTGCCCTGGTCTCGGGACTGGGCGAAGGCGTCCCAGGGATTCAGATCAACCGATTTTGCAGTTCCGGGCTCGACGCTGTGAATTTAGCTGCGGCGAAAGTGAGCAGCGGCCAGGCCGACCTGGTGATCGGCGGCGGTGTCGAAAGCATGAGCCGGGTACGCATGGGATCGACCGGCAGCCCCTGGGCCACGGATCCGCAAGTCGCTACCGCGCTTAACTTCATCCCGCAGGGAATCAGCGCCGATCTGGTCGCAACCAAGTACGGCTTTGACCGCGCAGCTTGCGATGCCGTGGCGGTTCGCAGCCAAGCGCTCGCGGCGACGGCCATCGCCGAGAAACGCTTCGCCAAGAGCTTGCTGCCGGTGTTTGACCGCAACGGCATCGAACTGCTCAGTGCCGATGAGCATCCCCGCCCCGGCGGCAGCGTCGAGAGCCTTGCCAAGCTGCGTCCCGCCTTCAGCGATTTGGGTGAGAAATACGGCTTCGATGCGGTAGCCAAGCTGCGCTACCCAGAGATCGAACGCATCGAGCACGTCCATCACGCCGGTAACTCCTCGGGAGTAGTCGACGGCGCTGCTGCGGTGCTTATCGCTTCGAAAGCGGCTGCTGAAGCGCATAATTTAAAGCCCCGAGGGCGCATCGTTTCTTGCGCCAGCGTCGGTTCGGACCCTTGCATCATGCTAACGGCTCCGGCTCAGGCTGCGCGCCAGGCCGTTGAACGCGCCGGCTTGCAACTCAGTGACATCGACGTTTGGGAAATCAACGAAGCCTTCGCCGCAGTGGTGTTGCGCTTTTGCCAAGAACTTGAACTTGATCTTGAGCAGGTCAACGTCGGCGGTGGTGCCATCGCCCTTGGGCATCCGCTAGGCGCTACGGGCGCTATGATTCTAGGCATGGCCTTAGACGAGTTGGAGCGCAGCAACACACGCTACGCGGTCATCGCTCTTTGTGTTGGAGCCGGACAAGGCACGGCGACGGTTATTGAAAGGCTCGACTCATGAAGTTACAAACCAAGGGCGATATCGCTACCCTTTTGATGGATATGCCCGGCCGCAACGCCAACATCTGGAATCGGCAGACGCTCGACAGCTTTTCGACCTGCCTGGAGCAATTCGCTGAAGATGACTCGCTGAAGGGGTTAATTATCACCTCGGCAAAAGCGAGTTTTCTCGCCGGCGGTGATTTAGAACAGATCGAGAACATCGCCAGCGGCCAGCAAAATGCTGCCGAGCTTCATGCAAAAAGCGGGGCGCTGTCCGAACTCCTTCGCCGCCTCGAGACCTGCGG
>JAPKCE010000212.1 GCA_028823075.1 Myxococcota bacterium | reverse complement strand
CGGCGAGGTTTTGGCCGAAGTAGGTGACCTTAAGGGCAGCAAAGATGCTTTCGAGTCCGCTGCTGTACTCAAGCCGAATAGCCCGCCAATTAAAGGTAACTTGGGCAGGGTTAGCGCGGCTTTAGAGAAGGCACCGAAAACAGTTGAGGGGGCGGAAAACGCTTTAGGCTCGGCTGTTGAATTGCTCGGGCGCGGAAAATACGCTTCAGCGCTGCCGGTGCTCGACGCTCATTTAGCCAAGAGTCCCAAAGACGTGGCTGCCCATGTGGCTCGCGGCTCTGCCTTGTTGGCGCTCAAGAAGCTTCCCGAAGCGATGGAAGCCTACGGTATGGCGGTGGCGTTGCGCCCGGACCTAAGCTTGGCTCATTTCGGTCTCGGTGAGGTGTATCGCTTGCTCGGTGATCGCTCGCGGTCCGTTAAGCATTTCCAGACCTACCTGAGCTCGACCGGCAAGGACCGTAACGCCATGTACGATCAGGTTGCCAACGCTCGAGTGGCTACGCTCGGGGGCTGAATTTAGCTCATGACTTGGCAAACCGGGCTGACGACAGCCCTTGATGTCGCCGTTGTTTTCTACGTGTTCCTACGCTTGCTGCGTTTGGTGCGGGGTACTCGTACGGGCGCGGTTTTGGTCGGCTTGCTGGTTATTTTTGCTGGCTGGTGGGCCAGCGGCGAGCTCGGGTTAACGGCAATGCGAACGCTCCTCGACCGCGTGATCGAGAGCTTGGTGATCATTATCGTGGTAGTGTTTCAGGCCGATATTCGGCGCGCTCTGGCTCGGGTAGGTGGCTCGCCTCGGCGTTGGGGCAGAACCTATCAAACGCCGCAGATCATCCCTGAGATCGTTTCCGCGGTGGCACGTTTGGCCGATAAACGTTGCGGCGCCCTGATCGTTATCGAGCGCGGCGCTGAACTCGGGCATCGTATCGAAGGTGCGGCTCAGCTTGACGCTACGGTGAGCCGCGGTTTGCTGCTCAGCATTTTTAACCCGGCGAGCCCTTTGCACGACGGCGCGGTGGTCATCCGCGAAGGGCGTGTGGCTGCGGCAGGTTATTTCATGCCTTTATCGGCAGATACTCAGTTGCCGGACGAATTCGGGACGCGGCATCGCGCCGCCATCGGCCTAACGGAAGATGTGGATGCGGTTGTGTTGGTGGTTAGCGAAGAGCGGGGCGAGATTAGCCTGGCGCGCGACGGTAAACTGCAACGCGGTATCTCGACCTCAGATTTAAGCGACCAACTGTACGTCCTTTTGGGCAGCGAAGAGCTTGGCCGCTGGGAACAACTGCGCAGTTGGTGGGCTGGGGGGAAGGTTAAATGAACGACGAACTCGACACCTCGACTCCCGAGCCGAACCGGCCTTCGCGCCTGTCTGGGCTGCTGCCCGCGCTTACCGAGGACCTTGGGCTTAAAGCGGTCGCCTTGCTGCTTGCTTTAGCATTTTGGGGTTCGGTCCAGTTGAGCACTGACGTTCATGAACAATTGAACTTACGGCTGGCCTTTATCGCCCCCGAAGGTCAGATGGTTGTGGGTGAAAAGACCTTTCGAGTGCAGATTAATGTTGTCGCCAGCTTGGCCTCGATGGAGCAATATCAGCGACGTCGCAAGGGCGCTGTGCTGCGAGTTCCCACCGATAGTTACGGTCTGGGAAACAGCACGGTTTACCTAAATCGCGACCTGCTGGCCTTGCCCAAATCGATGCGCGTTGAGGCAATCCGTCCGTCGGTCGTTCGCGTTCGTTTGGCCAGGCGCATCACGCGCCAGGTTCCGGTGCGCGCCCAACTGACAGGGGCTCCGGCAACGGGGCTGAAGGTCAAGCGATGGGAGGTCGTACCCGATCAAGTGACCATCGATGGTCCCGAAGAAGCGGTTAATGCTCTTAAAGAGGTTATCGCCGGGCCGGTCTCGGTGGATAAAGTGGTGAGCAATGTGCTGCGTACAGCGCCTCTGCGCACCGGCGTCATGGGGGTCCAAGTGGTGGACTTTCATGAAGCGGAGGTACGCGTCGAGATCGCCGCCCCACTGCTCGACCGTCAATTTAAAGGAGTTCGGGTTGTGGTGAAAGCCGAGGGGCTAGAGGCCATTCCGCAACGTCTAACGCTGCGCTTAAAGGGGCCGCTCGATACCCTAAACCGTTTGGAAACTGGGGATCTGCGAGCGCTGGTGCCGCGCGAACTTGCTGAACAGACGCGCCTTGGGACGGAAGTCTCGGTGCAGCTTGAAGGCCTTCCCCAGGGCGTCGTCCGCCTTGGTCCCGTACCCAAGGTTCGCCTCGTGAAATCAGCGAAAAAACCCAAGGAAAAGGAGCCCCGGTGAAACGTCAATTCTTCGGTACTGATGGCGTCAGAGGCCTAGCAAATCGCTGGCCGATGACCGGTGAGATGGCAATGGCTCTGGGCCGTACTCTAACCCATGGCCTGCGCACGACACATCGGCCGCGCATCCTCATCGGCAAGGATACTCGGCGCTCCTGCTATATGCTCGAGACGGCGCTCGCCGCGGGCATCTGCTCGGCCGGTGGCGATGCCTTGCTCTTAGGTCCTATTCCAACGCCGGCCGTAGCCTTTTTGGTCAAGTCGATGCGCGCCGATGGTGGCGTCATGATCTCCGCCTCACATAACGCCTTTGCCGATAACGGGATTAAGCTTTTCGGCTCCGACGGTTATAAATTCGACGATGCCTTCGAACTGCGTTTGGAGCAGGGCATCCTCGACCCTCCACTTGAGAATGAGTTGCCTGTGGGCGCTGACCTTGGCCGTTTACGGCGCCTTGACGAAGCGCTCGGTCGCTACATCGTTTTCGCGAAAACTGCCTTTCCACCGGGCATGACCTTGGAGGGGCTAAAGGTTGCTGTCGATTGCGCCAACGGAGCGGCATATAAAGTTGCGCCGACGGCGCTTGAAGAACTCGGCGCCGAAGTGATCGCCGTCGGCACCAAGCCTGACGGCGCGAACATTAACGATGGCGTGGGCTCGATGTACCCGGAAAACTTAGGGCGCATTGTTCGCGAGCAGGGTTGCCATGTGGGCCTCTGCCTGGACGGTGACGCCGACCGTCTGATCGTCGTCGATGAAAAAGGTAATACCGTCGATGGTGACCAGTTGATGGCGATCAACGCTTTGCGCATGCTCAATGAGGGGCGCTTAGCTAAAAATACCTTAGTTTCGACGGTGATGAGCAACCTGGCCTTGGATCGCTGCTTGGAGAGCGCTGGAGGTCGTGTGTTGCGCACGCAGGTCGGCGATCGCTACGTCGTCGGAGCCATGCGCCAAGGAGGCTACAATCTGGGCGGCGAGCAAAGCGGCCATCTCATCTTCTTAGATCACAGCACCACCGGCGATGGCTTAGTCGCCGGGCTCGGCTTCCTGGGTGCCTTGATGCAGAGCGATAAAACCGTTTCTGAATTAGCCTCGGTTCTACAGCCCTTTCCCCAGAGCTTAGTGAATGTGCCGGTGCGCGAGAAGCTGCCCCTCGAGGAGCTTGCTGGAGTGCAAAAGGCAATTCGAGCCGGCGAAAGTGAGCTCGGCGTTGATGGTCGGGTTCTGGTTCGTTATTCGGGCACCGAGAATAAAGCTCGGGTGCTGGTTGAAGGCCGCGACAGCGCCCAGGTCCAACGCCTCGCTGAACAGATCGGCGAGGCCCTTAAAACAGGATGAAAAACATGCGCTTAGGCGTGAATATTGATCATGTCGCCACCTTGCGAAATGCGCGTGGGGAGGCCTATCCCGACCCCGTTCGGGCTGCCGAGGTGGCGGTCGCGGCAGGCGCTGACCAGATCACCTGCCACCCGCGGTTAGACCAGCGTCATATCCGTTTTTCAGACCTTCCGGGGCTGCGCGCCGTGAGTCCGGTGATGAACCTGGAGATGGCGGCGGTCGACCAGATGTTTGAGCAGGCGCTCGACATTGGTCCAGATTGGGCGTGCATCGTCCCCGAACGCCGCGAGGAGTTGACCACCGAAGGCGGGCTCGATGTTCGCCTCGCGCAGTTGCCGCGTATGATCACCGCGCTGCGCGCCGAAGGCATTAAGGTATCCTTGTTCGTTGACCCCGATGAAGCTGTTGTTCGGGCAAGTGCCGCCTTGGGCGCCGATGCTGTCGAGCTTCATACAGGCGCTTATGGCAAGGCACGAGGCGATGCTGTGGTGTATGAACTTGAGCGCATTGAACGCGCCACGGCAGCCGGCGTCGAAGCGGCAATAGCAGTGCATGCGGGGCATGGTTTAACGCTTGATAACACCACCGCCGTCGCAGCGATTGCAGCGATTCAAGAGCTTAACATCGGTCACGCATTGGTCGCCGACGCTCTGTTTCTGGGCGGCCTTGGAGCGGCTGTGCGAGCCTACAAGGATTGTATCGCCGCGGCACGTAAAGCATGAGCCTAACCCCTTTGCGGAGCAGCGCTGACCTGCGCGCGTTAGACCAACGAGCGCTCGTCGACCTGCCTTGGTTGATGGAGGTAGCGGGGGCGGGACTTGCCGATTGTGCCCTGCGCGCCGCTGCCGAGGCCAGGATTGGGCAAGGGGCATCGGTGGAGCTTTGGATCGGCCCTGGTAACAACGGTGGCGACGGTTTGGTCGCCTACCGACATTTGGCAGAAGCGGGGCTGACGCTGAGTATTTGGGCTCCCTTTGGCCTGCCCAAGCAGGCCGAAGCAGCT
>JAPKCE010000211.1 GCA_028823075.1 Myxococcota bacterium | reverse complement strand
CTAAAAAACGAAGAAGGGCAGCCCGCAGGCTGCCCAACTCAAAGTCAACACGACAGTCCTTTATGGAGCCGTGCGGAAGCGTTTGGTAATGGTGGCGTCAAGTTGCTCGCCGCTGCTACTCTTCAAGGTACCGGCGATGGTCAGCACATAAGCGGCGTCGTCGTCCAACGGCCCGGGGACGGGCATGATGGATAACACACGCTTGTCACTAAGTTGACTGACCGTCGCGGCGATGGCCGCACCCTCGCTATCGGCCAGTGAAACGCTAGCAATGGACGCCGCGTCGACGTCTTGACTGAGCACAACGAAGAGTTCGACAGCCGGATCAACGTTGACCGCTCCTCCGCTTGGACTGGTGTCGAGAATAACAAAACCGGGCTCAATTTCCACCGAAGTGCCGCAAGCGGCGGTGGCCATCAGGCCGAAGCAAGCGAGCATGCTGAGCATAAAGCGACGCATAACAATCTCCAAAGCGGGCTGTTCAATGAAGTAAACCCGTTGCGACGTCAATCATTCCATAGCTTGAGCCGAAGCGCCAGAGACTGTTCGTATAAGCGCCTCCCCCATTTGGCGGACGACAGGCGCCGCTCTATTCGCTAGACGGCGCTCCGGAGATCTTATGGCGATGCCGAGTGGGCGCCTAGTGCGCATCCATCCCGAATACCCCGAGCCGCGCAAAATCGAACGCGCGGCGGAGGCTTTAAGCGATGGACGCTTGATCGGCTGGCCGACGGACACCGGCTATGCATTGGCTTGTGGTTTGTACAATCGCCGCGGCATGGACTTACTGCGCAAACTACGCGGTCTCGACCCCAAACATCCCTTCACCTTTGCGGTGGAAAACCTCAGTAAAATAACACATTATGCCGTCATCGAGAATCGCTTCTTCACACCGCTCAAACGCATGCTGCCCGGACCTTACACGGTTGTGTTACGGGCAACTAAGTCGGTACCGCGCATTCTGCACAACAAGCGTAAGGCCGTCGGTTTCCGGGTGATTGATCATGCGGTCTCAAGAGCATTGGTGGAGGTTGTCGGCGAGGCGATCATCACTACCTCGGCGGTTTGTGAAGACCGGCATCTACAATACCCGGAAGAGGTAAAGGATGTTTTCGGCCACGCCCCGGACCAAGTCCTCGATGATGAATACCTGGCCGCCCACGAAAGTTCTGTTATCGATTTGAGCGCGCGCCACCCTAAAGTGCTGCGCGAAGGATTAGGAGATTTGTCATGGTTCGAGCATTAACTTGCTGCTTTTTGTTTTCCGTTTTGGGCTGTGCCGGCGCGCCTGTAACACCCGTTGTTAGGACCAATCCGGACCTGGTGGATCAAAAGTTACTCAGCGATGTGGTAGCGGCCGCCTTCGCGGGTGTCGACGGGCTCGACCTGCGCAAGCATGTCAACGGTAAGAATGTAGCCGTACAAGTCGCCACCACCTACAGCACAGAGACCTCCATGGTGCGAGCTCAGGCTGCCCTGCTGCTCACCCGGGCCGGTGCGATTCGCGCCGATTTGCAGCGCGGTGGCGACCTCATCGCTTTGATCATCTTACGCGCCTATGGAGTGCAACGAGCGACGGTCGACGATGGTGAGCAAAACCGCGCCTTTCTCATTGGTGAGTTGGTGTTGCAGCGGCCGGGCAGAGGCGAAATCTACCGCACAGCGCTGGGCGCCAAGGCTGTGGATCACTTCTTCGCCGACGGCGGCCGTGAACGACGAAACGTCGGCCGGTCGGCGGCGCCGGAGCCCAAGCCGGAACCGGAACCGGAACTGGAACTGGAACCCGAGCCGCAAGTTGCTGCGGCACAAGAACCTGAGCCCGAGCCGGAGCCCGTTGTTGAGCGCCGCACCACTCGTGAACCGCCGCGCAGCAAGCGCTCAAAGAGACGCGGCACCGACAAGAGCCGCTCGAGCCGAAGCCGCCGGAAGCGCGACGAAGAAGCCGATGATGAGGAAGAGGACAAGCCCAAGGCCGACCGTCGAAGCCGGCGTCGCCGCCGTCGCCAACCGCTTATTCTGGAATAAAAAATGAAACTGCCTTTTACCGGAACCGCCGACTACATTTCCACCCCCGAACTCAACCAGGCGGTCAGTTGTGCTCTCGCTTTGGGCCGTCCACTGCTGGTGAAAGGTGAGCCTGGGACCGGTAAAACCGTACTCGCTCAGGCCATCGCCAAGGCGCTCGGTCGCCCCTTACATAAATGGCATATCAAATCGACGAGCCAGGCCCAGGACGGTCTGTACACCTACGATGTGGTGGCTCGCCTCAACGACTCTCGCTTCGGCGGCGGCGATGTGCATAACATTCGTCACTACATTCGCACCGGCCCCTTAGGCACCGCCCTTTCGAGGGACGAAGAGTCGGTGGTGTTGGTGGATGAGATCGACAAAGCAGATCCCGAATTCCCCAACGATCTGCTGCGCGAGCTCGACGAGATGGCCTTCACCATCGCCGAACTCGACGAGATCGTGACGGCTAAAAAGCGCCCTTTGGTGATCATTACATCGAACGCTGAGAAAGAACTGCCCGACGCCTTTTTACGACGCTGTGTTTTCCATTTTCTCGAATTTCCAAACGCAGATCGCATGCAAGAAATTGTGCGCGTCCACCACCCCCAACTGGACGAAGGCCTAGTCGATGCGGCCATGAAACGCTTCTTCGAGTTGCGCCACCGCCGTGGCTTACGCAAGCGCCCGAGCACGAGTGAACTGGTCGATTGGCTGACCGTTTTAGCGCATCACGGCGCCTCGCCCGACCTCGTCGCGGCCGGGCTCCCCTACGCCGGCAGCCTGCTGAAAGACGAATCCGATCTTAGCTCCTTTGTGAACTAAAGCCATGTTTCTACAGTGGTTCATCAACCTACGCCTCGCCGGCGTACCTGTGACGCTACCTGAATGGCTCGACTTAATGCGCGCCATGGAAGGCGGGCAGGTCGGTAATTTACACGAACTCTATGGCATTGGCCTCTGCCTCCTGGTTAAATCCGAAAACCGTTACGACGACTACGACCTGGCATTTTCGGCGAGTTTTGGTGACGGCACCATCCCTAACGAGTTGCGCGCCGAGTTCGAGGACTGGCTGAGCAACCCGAAAGCCGCGAGCTTTGATCCGGCGACTTTGGCGGCCCTCGCCGAGCTGGACCCCGACGAGCTTCGTCGCCGCTTTGAAGAGATGCTTAAAGAACAAAAAGAGCGTCACGACGGCGGCTCCAAATACATCGGCACCGGTGGCACCTCGGCTTTCGGAACCGGCGGGCGACACCCTTCGGGCGTGCGCATCGGCGGTGGTGGGCAGCGCAGCGCGGCGATGGTCGCCGATAAACGCCGCTTTCAGTCCTACCGAGACGACGCCGTGCTCGACGTACGCCAGTTCGACACCGCCTTGCGCATGTTGCGCCAACTCCTGCGCGAAGGCCCCGAAGAACTCGATATCGATGAATCGATTAGTGCCACCGCCCGCCAGGCAGGGGAGATCGAGCTGGTTTTTCGTCCGGCGCGTAAAAACAGCATCCGCTTGTTGCTGATCATGGATGTCGGCGGCTCGATGACGGCACATGCCCAGATCTGCGACCGGCTGTTCTCCGCGGCCTCAAAGGCGAACCATTTTAAGAGTTTTAATCATTACTGGTTCCACAACTGCCCCTACGAGCAACTGTGGGATGAGAGCCCGCAATCGCGCTCGGTGATCCCCACTGCCGATATTCTAGACAAGCACCACGAAGAGACCTGCGTCATTTTCGTGGGCGACGCCTGCATGCACCCTTGGGAACTGTTTCAGCCGGGTTGGACCATTCAACGCTGGCGCCAAGAAGAGATGCGCCGTGGGCTCGACTGGGTAGAAGCCTTCGGCAAACGTTTTAAGAACCGCATCTGGCTCAACCCGGAACCGCAAGATTCTTGGAACCACCCAACGATCGAAGCGATCGGCAGCCATTTTCCGATGTTTCCTATGACCTTACTGGGCCTAAAAGACGGCTTGCGCGAATTGCGCCGGGGCTTGCGCAGCTAGCAGAACGCTCAGCCTGCCTGGAATCTGGCTCCTGGGTTTCTCAACACCCGACGCCCCCTCCGGCGGCGATCTCGTCGACCTTTGTTCCGCCGCCTTTTCTTCGAGTAGTGATCGCGCTAGGTTTACCCCACGTTAGTTTGGAGTTCGTTATGCGGTTTTTAGTCCTCTCGATACTGTCAGCCACCATTTTTTTAGGCTGTGGAGAGCAGGTGGTCGTGCGTCAAATCGAGGTGGAGGTCGTCTGCGGCGATGGCATCCTCGAGGGTAAAGAGACCTGCGACGATGGTAACGAAGTGGCAAACGACGACTGCACAACCGGCTGTGACCGTGCGCGCTGCGGCGACGGTATCACCCGCCAAGACCTCATCGTCGGCGATGACGCCTTCGAGGCCTGCGATGATGGTAACGACAGTGATGACGACGGCTGCACCATGGGCTGCGTTGTTGGCCGCTGCGGGGACGGTATCCTGCGTCTAGACCTGGGCGAAAGTGACGTAGGCTTCGAGGCCTGCGACGACGGAAATAGCGAAGATAACGACAGATGTCGGGCTGACTGCGCACTGGCATTTTGCGGGGACGGTGTTTTGCGCGTCGACCTCATTGACGGCGATGAAGACTTTGAGGCCTGTGATGACGGCAACGACGACGACTCCGATGAATGTCTAAGCAA
>JAPKCE010000210.1 GCA_028823075.1 Myxococcota bacterium | reverse complement strand
CCAAGAACCTAGCGGAGGTCCGCCCCTTTCTTCTTTGCGACCTCCTGGAGCCCTAAGTGAAGCTGCGCGCCAAAACCAAGAACCGTCTGAGGCACCACAGCAACCCGCTGAATTTCCGGTGGGAGCAACTGGAAGTTCCCGATTGGCAAGAGCTGCTCGGCGGCCATCCCGAGGTTGTCGATATAGGAATTGGCATGGGCGAATTTCTCTGCGCCTACGCTCAGTTGCATCCGAACAAACGCATGGTCGGGCTCGAGGTGCGCCAAGCATTTTGCGACGAGGCGCGACTTCGTTTGCACGAGGCAGAGATCAGCAATGCCTTGGTTGTCCATGCCAACGCGACGGTTTACTTGAACCGCGTCCTAGAAAAAGGGTCGATCGAACTCGCCTTTCTGAGCTTTCCTGATCCTTGGTTCAAAAAGCGCCACCACAAACGGCGACTCATCTCCGAGACCTTCTTGGAGCAGCTTCATTGGGTCATGAAGCCCGGCGCTGAATTTCTGCTGCAAAGCGACAACCAGGAGTTGGTCGAATTCATGGTCGAGACCATCGAGAACAGTGGTCTTTTCATCAATCAGGTGGCGCCCCATCAAACACAGGACGAGCCCTTTAGCGAAGCGACCACCGAACGCGAGGACTATTACGCTCGCAAGGGATATCCGGATTGGCGCTATCGCTACACGCGCCAAGATGAAAAAAAGAAACAGGACAGCCCGTGAGCTGTCCCGTGGAGGCGTTGACCGGATTCGAACCGGTGAATCACGGTTTTGCAGACCGTTCCCTTAAACCACTCGGGCACAACGCCAATGTCGGAGGCGCCTTAGAACCGTGATCTACGCTGGTCAACCCTCAAGGATGCATCGGCGCGATCGCGTCGCTCTCGTGCTGCTTCGGCTTTGCGTCGGTGGGCTCGCTTTGCAAGCTGGTGTGCAGCTGCTGCGCAACGCTTATGGGCGTCAGCAAATGGACGACTTTATCGTTCATTTACTTAGCCAGCCCATCATCTCACCGGATCTGATGAAGGCGCTCAGTTGGTTGGCGGCTTACAGCACTGCACTGCCTGCGGCCTTGATGGCGGTCCACTTACTCGCTGGCCTGTTATTGATCTTTGGCCTGCTCAGCCGCTCTTCTGCGTTGCTGCTCGGGCTAACCTATGGCGCCCTCGCCCTAGTAAACCCTGCGGTCTTACCGATCCTCTTTGGGCTGGCCTGCTTCGCCCTATCACTAAGCGATGCGGGGGAAACTTTTAGTCTGCAGGGTTATAGCCGTTCAACGCAGGCTCAAAACCAGGCGCCCGAGACCGACTGAAGCGCATGGCGTAATTCGCGACGGTGACCAGGTCGTCCCGGTCACCCATCATCTCAGTTGCTCTGACGCTGTGGGCAGATGCTGGGGATGGCCAGCCCCTTTTCGATGAGGACAATGCGGTTGCGATACAAGTCGGACTTAACCACCTGCAACTGACTGCGACACATCCATTCCCCGTCTAAACTGCGAAACCCGCGACACCATCGGCGATAGCGGCGGGCCAAGATTTTGGAATCCGAAAACTGGCTGGCCAGACCGCAGACGCAACCACGAAGCGTGGGACAGGGGCCTTGAGTCTTGCCGCCGAGAACGACTCCCGACATCTCTTCGACGGTGTGCTGGTCAACGGCATGGACGCGCTGACGCTGCCATTCGCTCTCCTCATCCTGCTGACGCTTGGCATCATCCTCTAAACTTAGCTTATGCTCGGCCGCGGCCAGGCGTTTGGCGCGAACCTTCAATTGAGCGTCCCTTTTTTGCATCATGTTCTGGCGCTTAGCGCTGCGCGCATCGCGCTGATCACCACTCAAAGCGCTGCCGTAAAACAGCCATGCCATGACCAACAAACCGTAAAAGCCACCGAGTAAAAAACTACGTCCGGAAAATAGAGCCTGGTGCCGCTCGTCACCGTAAGGAAGCACCGGTTCGCTCCAGCGGCTGTAAGCAGCGAGAGCGACCATTACGAGCGTAGCGAATGCGAGCAGCCAATTCATTCTAGGTTTCACCTTTAACGAAGTTCATCAGAAGGCCTACAGGGGCTAGACCGCTTAGCCCAGCGCGTTGCACAGTGTATCGGCGCGATCGGTGCTGCCTTTCAAGTTGGCATCGGTTAATGTCTTTTTGAGGAGTTCTCAAAGTGACCTGGAACGGTCTAAATACTGCTGCAGTTTGGGCGAGCATCATTTTGATTCTCGCCAACTGGCGGTTGATGCAGGTTGAGCGCATCCTTCCCCAGCCACCGCCGGGGCTAAAGTGGGTGCGCTTTCTCAGCCTCATTACGCTGATTAACATGCTCAGCTGGGGGCTCGCTTACAGCGGCGTCCAAGCGGCTTATGCTCGGTTAATTTACCAATTGAGCTGCCTAACCTTGAGCCTGTGCATACCGATCGCATTTGAAGTTTTCTTTGGCTTGTTATGGCGCAAGGTTTCGGCCTCGGTACGCGTCAGCTTTTGGACCGTCTGCGCCTTTGGCGGTTTGACAACAGCGGCCTTCGGGATGGGGCCAAGTGTGCACCGCCACCTCCCCTCCTTTCATGCTCACTATACGGTCGTATTGGTGGCCGACTGGGTGGTTTACGGCAGTATTCTCACCATCGCTGTCTCCTGTTTTTTCGCCTTCAGCGTGCTTCGCAGTTTCGAGCCAGAAGAAAAGATAATCGTTCAGCCAATGGCCTTCGGTGCTCTAGTTTTCGCTGGCACTTTGGTCCACGACCAGGTCAACGCTCGGGCTCTGCTCAGCACACCCTATCTTGCCATTTGGGGTATCTGGGTTTGGGTGATGAGCTTTGCCCTGGCCTGCGAACGCTTGGCGCGACAGCGCATCGACGAATTGCGATCGCGCAGTACCGTCGCCGAAGCGCGCACGGGAGCGCGCAGCGCCTTCCTTGCCAATATGAGCCACGAACTTCGCACCCCCTTGGGCGGCCTGCTCGGCCTCACCGACCTGCTGATGGCCGACGAGCGCATGTCGCCGCGCCAGGTCCGCTTGGCGCATGCCCTCCAAGGCTCCGCGAACCGGCTTCATCAACTGATCGATGAAGTGCTCGATTTGGAAACTCTCGAACTGGGCCGCGACGCGCTCAAGCCAAACCCCTTCTCGACCGAACTCTGGATGACCCAACTCCAAGAGCGAGCAGATGCGCTGCAACCGAGCGAGGAGGTGGCCATCATCGTTGAAGCCCTGCCCATCGACCTGTTGGGCAGCGCCCTGGTCGGGGACGCTGAACGGCTGGCAAAAGCCTTGCTCAATTTGATAGCGAACGCGCTTAGACACACTCGCCGCGGCGAAGTCTCGTTGGCCTTACGTTTGCGCCAAATCGACAAGGGGGAAGCGGATTTACGATTCGTTGTACGCGATACAGGGTCGCGAATTGGGCGCCCCGACCGCAACTTATCGGCGACTCTTCGTAACGACCGCCTGAGCGATCAGATGGCCGACGACCCCAATTTATCGCTGGCCCTTGCGCTGCGCCTAACCGAGTTGGTTGGCGGGCGTTTGAGCCTGCAAACCGCCGCCGGGCTTGGGAGCACTTACACGCTGTCGATTCGTTTGCCCTTTATCGCAGCCGACGAGCTCCCTCGGAATTTGAGAAACACAACCCATCGGTTAAAGCATGCGCAACAGACCCGTAGCTTAGATGGTTTAACGCTGCTGGTGGTCGACGATCACCCGGTCAACCGATTAATCCTGGCCATGCCACTCGAGCAAGCTGGCGCAGAGGTTCACACGGCAGCAAGTGGTCTCGAAGGCCTAAACTTAATGAGCGAACAGGCCTTTGATCTGGTGCTTATGGATCTGCATATGCCGGAGATGGACGGAGTCGCTGCCACCCATGAACTGCGCCGCCTTGAAGCTGAAGGACGACTGGCGCATGCGGGCAGTTTGCCGGTGGTGCCGGTGAGCGCCGATGTCACCGAAAGGGCGCGAACCGCCTGTCGTGAAGCTGGGATGAAGCGCTTTATTCCCAAACCCTATAACCGCCGACTGCTCATCGAAACCATCGCTGAGGTCTTGCAAATTAAGGCTCCAACCGAGCCTCCAAACCTGAGCCTTCCTACCTCTAGTGATGATGCGCCCTTCGCGGCAATTCTAGAGATGGTCGACGGTCACCGAGCGCTCGCCGCCGAAGTGTTGCAAGAACATGTTGAGCGTACCCCCGAACTTCTCGAAGCGCTCGATACCGCCTTCGAGAGTAGCGATTTTAATGCCATCCGGCGCCACGCCCACACCCTCAAAGGAAGCCTTCTAACGCTCGGGCTTTTCAAAGCCGGCGAGACTGCGCGAGCGCTCGAAGAGCATGCTCGCGGCGGCCATAAAGCAGCCGCGGGACAAGCGATCTCCGATCTGCACCGCAATCTGTTGCTCGTTGATGCGGTAATCAAAACCTTCTGTGACGAGACCGAAAAGCAGAGCGCAGGTGATCGTCATGTTTAATGCCCTAGCCATCAGCGCCATCGCCAGCTTCTTGATCATCGGAACTCTTTGGAACCGGCTGCGCGGTATCGCCAACAGTTTTGCCGAGCGCCCCGACTGGTTCGCTCCGATGGCGCTTTGTATTGGCATCGCCTTAGTACGCTCGATGCTGGCCTTTACCCTTTATAGTGGTCTGTTAGACATCGATCAGGTGCGCATTCTTTTCGGTTTGCTCATCTTTGTTATCTCGGCGCATTTGCC
>JAPKCE010000209.1 GCA_028823075.1 Myxococcota bacterium | reverse complement strand
CAAGTTAACGACCAACCCGCGCAAAACCGCTCCGCTGAATTCGGTGTCTCGTTGGCACGCCAAGGCGGCGAGGTTGAATTATTTTCCTGGGGCGTGGTGGTCGATGACTTTGATCGCGATGGCTTCGATGATCTCTTTGTCAGCCGTGGATCGGTGATTCCGCATCCTGCCTACGACTTTAGCGAGCATTGGGACGCGCTGCTGCTGCAGCGCCCGGGTGAGCTGTTTGCGACGCATAGCGACGACGTCGGCATCACACCGTTTAGCACCGAAGATACAGGGCATGAAACCTACGTTTATTCGAGCCGCGCGGCGCTTAAAGCTGACCTCGATTACGACGGGCATTTGGATATCTTGGGCATGGGTATGGAAGGCGCGCCTCGACTGCATCGTGAAGTCCCTTTACGCCCGCTCATCGACGATCGCTGCACCCTGGTACCGATGCCTCGCTATGCGCCGGGCTTTGGCACCGGCCACCAACTCATTCCTCGGGGCGGTGCGGCGCGTAAATGGGACAGTCAGGGGCAACTACGAAGCAGCGCCTCCCCCTTCATATTGAGCCCTTGGCAACAGGGGCGCCTTCGCTTTCCGAGCGGCGCAACACTGGACTTTGACTGTCAGGGCCGCATCGGCCCGGTGGTTCTTGTCGAGCCCGACTGGCTGACACTTGAATACGACGACAACACGTTGATCATCGAAACCGGCGCGGCACGCCCTGAGGGGACCCTCAGCGTCCTCTATCGACCTGACGGTGCTCTGCTCGAAGTTGAAGACCTCGGCGACGGCCGCGCTCGGGTGAGTCTCCCTGCAGGAGCTACCGGCGTGATGCTGCGTTTTGGTTCGCGTTGGCTACCGCGCTGGTTCGGCATTTAAATCCGCTGCTGGTTGACCGGAAACAATGCTCGCCCTCATAGTCCCGACGCCTCAATCAGGAGCCTATTATGACATCTTTGATGGGTCTAAATCTCAGCTTAAAGCGTTCGACTCTGCTGCGAACAAGTCATCTCATCCTGCTTATCGGCTCGCTAACTCTGCTCGGCTGTCCAAGCGAAGTTGAAATACCCCCACCGGTCACAGATGCTGGAGTTACTCCGTCTAGTCGATGCCCTGACTGTCGTCTCTGCAGCGATGAAGAGGGGATCGCCGCACAGATCGAAACGGGACGTTTAACTTTTGAAGAACTGACCCGAGATTTACCCGAGCGCCCCATTTCGGCGTCTCGCCCTGAAGCGACCAACGGCACCCTCGCCCTGGGGGTCAACCCAAATGTGGTACCGATTCTTTCCGGCCCCGCGGGGGCTTTCGTCGCCGCTTCCCAGCTTGGCGAAGGGCGCATCGTGGCGTTCTCAAGCCAGGACTTTCTAAGTTCTAGCGAACGCTCGACCCTACTCGATGAACCGGGAGTCGTGCAGCTTATCGCCAATGCAGTGCGCTGGGTCTCGCCCGTTCACGCCATCGACAACCCACGCGTGCTGGCCGATAATTTCGCCATAGCAGCGGTCATCGAAGGGTCCGGAGTCGAGTCGGTGGACGTCGCCAATATCCGCTTTTCTCAAGGCCTAGAAGAAATTCGTAACTGGGACGCAGGTGCCTTGGACTCGGTCGATGTGTTGGTCGTCCAAGTCAACGAATGGGGCACCTCTCATGTCGCCAAAGAGGATGTGCCGATCATCCGTAGTTTCGTTGAGAGCGGCGGCGGATTATTGATCGCCGGGTCGGCCTTGCATTGGAGTTGGTGGCTGCACTGGACCTCCGAGGTTAATCAGGGGGATGCCATCGTCGCGGGCTCAGGTATTTCGTGGAAAGCACAGGATGTGACCGCCACCGAAACAGCCCGAGCCACTTACGACCCGCTGGGCTCGCCCGCAGCGCTTTGGTGCAGCTATGTTATGGAAGAACCACTCGACGCTATCCAACTTGCGCGCATGCCTGCGCTTTTCGATGCTGCCGCCGAGGATGGTCGTAGCGTCGAGATGGAGGTGGCGCTGTGGCGTCTCTTGGCAGAAACCCCGCCTCTAGCAGCCGCCAAAGCCAGTCCTGAGGGGCGTTTATCGGCAAATGTTGGAGCATTGCTCGCAGCTCAAGTCTGGTCGGAGCCCCATCCCTGGGCTCATATCCAGCCCGGTTTGGTTGCTACAGATGCGCCACGTATCGACGCTTCGACGATCATCGACACGCGCTGGAAGCGAGCGCGCCCTTTGGCGGTCTACGCTCCGGCCGGCGAGGTGGTAACGCTGCGCATCGCCGATGAGTTTGTGGGTACAGGGTTGAAGATTCGGCTCGGTGAACTGCATGACGACCTGCGAAACCTAGACTCTATTGAAACTTGGGAGCGAGCCCCCTTACTGGTGCGTGATTTCGCCCTGGACGAGGCCGAGATCCGAGTCGGTACGGGCATCGGCGGATCGCTCTACCTTCTGGTTCCCGACGATTATGCCAACAGCAGCGTGCGCGTCGAAACCAGCGGTGGCGTGCGACAGGCTGTCTACAGCGAAGGTCGTACAACAGCAGCTGAGTTTACCGCAGACCTCGCTGGAGGTGCGCCGCTAGCGATCATCGAGCAGCAGGGCAAAGTGCGCTTAGTTGTCGCCAGCGACATGGCGCGGGAGGTATCGGACCCCTCCTCGGTGATGACCTTCTGGAGCGGGTTTTACGACAGCCATCAAGCCTTGAGCCAGGAGCCGACAGCACGCCTTTTCGAAAGCGATTGGCTCTTCGACCCTCAGGTTGGTTATGGCTACGCCAACGCCACCCCACACCGCATCAACCACCCGAAACTGGCGACGGGGTGGGCGCTACGGACTCAAACTGGCGACGAGGATTGGTGGCTCTTTGCCCATGAGCTCGGGCATCAGTTCCAGACCAGCAACTGGTCGGGCGGCGATATTACCGAAGTCGGCGTCAACCTTTTTAGCATGTACACGCTCAACAGTTACCTCAACGAGGGTGGCGACCGTGAAACGGTTAGCTTTAAAGACAACGCGATTGACCATGCGGCGCTTCAATCCTTGCGTTGGGGCAGTGCCGGGCTTTTCGAAAAGCTGGAATTGTATCGGCAGTTGGTCTTCGAATTTGGCTGGGACGTCTACCGCCAGGTCTTTGCCAGCTATTATTCCGATCAGTACCCGGCCGATCGTTTCGGCCTATTTATGGACGGGTTTGCCATTCGCTTTAGCGCCATCGCACAGCGCGATATCACACCCTTTCTCGTGCATTGGGAGTACCCGCTTTCGGACGAAGGCCTTGCCAGCGTTCAAAGCATGAACTTGCAACCCTGGATGCCACCAGGTTGGTGAGTAGGCTGCCGAGGACGAGACTTTCAGCTCAGCGATTGCTGACTCTGCAACCAGTCCATTACCGGACCCCGCTCCACATGCACGAGTAGGATGATCAAATCACCCGGGAGTGCCCAGTCGAGCGCTTTACTCAGCGCCACGACTTCTCCTTCGCAGACCGACACCTGGCTCGGGTCCATGCC
Source organism: Myxococcota bacterium (assembly GCA_028823075.1). Lineage (GTDB taxonomy): Bacteria > Myxococcota > UBA4151 > UBA4151 > UBA4151 > CACGMS01. The sequence continues at coordinate 1,248 of JAPKCE010000209.1, read as the reverse complement.
AGCCCGCCGGGCCTCCTTTGCGATCAATTGAGAGACTTCGCCGCGCGGCCTGCCGCGGGCGTAGTCATGCAGTTCGCGCAGGATTAACTTATGCGTACCCAACTCCACCAGAGTACGTCCTAATGCTCGAATGTCCTCGTCGCTACGATCACCGGCCTGCCCGACGCTGACACATAGGCGCGCCGAAGGGCGCTCTTTGATCATGCGATTTGCCATACCCAATACAGCGCGCACACCGTGCGGGTTATGGCCAAAATCGAGCAGGATCTGAACGCCACCAAGTTCGACCAATTGACAGCGACCCGGATTGTCCTCGGGCCGCGCCCCAAAGCCGCAGAGCGCTTTAGCAATCAGCGAATGTGCCACGCCAATCGCAGATGCTGCGGCGCCGGCGGCAAGAGCGTTGCTCAGATTGTGATGTGCTGCACCATCGATGGCGCAAGGGATCTCTTTGGCGGCGATCACCGGGTGGTCGAGGGTGCCACAGCGCTGCGTCAAGCGACCGTCGACAAGCAGCCAGGCTTCGCCGCCTGCCTCACAATGGGTGGCGACCAGTGGGTTAGCCGAATCGAGCGAATACAAAACCAGAGGACTGTCGTAGCGCTCGAGCAGAGCGCAAAGCCTAGGATCATCGGCATTGATTACCCGTTTACCCCGACCATCGACAGCCGAACAAATCAGGCTTTTAACTTCAGCCATAGCCGCGACATCATCGATACCGTAGTCGCCAAGGTGGTCTGAAGCGACATTGGTGACCACCGCCACATCGCAACGTTCAACGGCCAAACCACGCCGCAAAATACCGCCTCGTGCGGTCTCGAGTACAGCAGCGTCAACTCGCTTATCGCGCAGGATCGTACGCGCCGCGCCGGTTCCCGTCCAATCGCCAGATTCGATCAATTCCTCGTCGACACTCAAGCCATCAGTTGATGTCGAACCCACGTGAAAACCCGCTGTCTTAAGAATTCGTGTGAGCATTCTTGAGGTCGTTGTCTTGCCATTGGTTCCGGTGATTAATGCCAAGGGAATGGTCTGCGCTGCAGCCCAATCGATTTCCTCCGCTGAGGGCAGGTCGTCGACCGGCCAGGTCTGCGAATGGATTCCAAAGCCAAGCGACACCTGGTCGTCGTCCCACAAAAAGGGGCAGGCACGTTCCTCAGCGCTGCTTTTCAAGGCCATCAACGAGGCGTTTTGCTCTTCAGCATGGGTTCGACGAATCGCAAGAATCGCCTCATCAAGCGACGGCTC
>JAPKCE010000208.1 GCA_028823075.1 Myxococcota bacterium | reverse complement strand
CTGCGGAAAGAAAAGTGCCGGCGATATCTCCGATGAGCGCCACACCCGCCAGCCCCAAAGTAAAGCCGATGGCATTGGCACCGAGGATCAAACGCCCGCCCACCGAAAACCAGCGGTGCAGTTCAAAGTTGAGTTCGCCGTAACCATAGTTGATCCCGGGGGTGTCATCTTCATGGATTGGAGCGTCGCCAATTTTCGGCCAGCTTCCGCGCATCACACCGATGCCAAAACGAAAGTCGTGCAGCAACCTGAGTGGGCGATAGAGGTACTCCATTTTAGCGATCCAGAGATTGTCGCTGCCGGTCGTCGTTTTGGGGAAGTCACCGCCCAAGTTATCTGGGACTGCGTAACGGCTGCCGTAAGCCGTGAAGTTACCTCTGACTGAAAACTGGCTGCGGTGGCCTTTGAAGCGCGCCAATTGTCGTTGCCCGGTCATGGCCTGCGAATAGCCGACCATGGCAACGACATGAGGCGATTTTGCGCTCGCAAAGTGATCTCGGTGGACACCGTCAGTACCTTCCGAAGCAATGGAGTAGCTGAAGCCGCCTCGCTCCACCCATTCACCCGGAATGACCGCTAGCAGACCTTTCTTTCGAGAGCGCACCAGATCAACTTCACGGGTCTGCCCATCGGGGCGGTAGACCTTGACGTAAAGACGCTTGAGTCGCCAACGGGCGAACACTAGGCCCTTGATCACCAGTGGCTCACCTGCGCGGGCGCTGTGCACAGGTACGTGCATGAAAGTCGGAACAGCTGTGGCTGCTCGCCGTTCAGGTTTTTCTTCAACAGCTTCTTCTTCAGCGGCCGATTCTTCAGCCGCGCCGCCATTGCTCTGTTTTTTCGTGTCCTCTTTAGGAGGTGTCGCTTTTTCGACGACAGGGACGAAGTATACTTTCTCTTCCGCCGAAGCGGGGGAACCGCCTAAAGACACGAGCATTGTAAGAGCGATAACCATTAGTTTGCTGGGTTGTTTGCTGTTCATCGTTACCACTCCAATCCTAGGCCGCCACCCAAGGTGAAGCCGTAGTGGTTAATCGTCCGAGCGTTCCAGCCGATCACGCCGCTGAGCGCGACCATCTTTGTCAGCCGATAGCCCGCCTGTGCCGACAGTTGCACGCCAAGGTTCTCGCCCTGTACGGGTAAATTAGTGACCACGACCCCCGCTTTCAGGGGGATGCTTTTGAGCACTTCGATATGGACGTCCAAAAAGCCCTTGCTGCCGAGATCGTCCAAGCGAGACATGCCGGCGACTAGGCGAGTCTTGGAGCGTTTACCGATACGCGCCCTGACTTCCATCCCGCCGACCTTACTCGCTACATTTGCTGTGCCACCTTGGTGGTTTCCACCGATAATCCGTCCGGCAACACCTAACCAAGGTCCAAGTTCGAGTTCACCTTCAGCAAAAGCGTAATTGAGGCTGATGGCGCGCTGGTCTGCTTCCTTTTGGTCGCCCTTCCAATCGTCAACGCATTCCGATTGGTCGTTGAGGGTGCAAGCACCGTCGATGGTGCCCATACCGAAGCGCACGGCCTTCAGGAGCTTGTAGTTAACCTCATAGGTTAGGCCTGCCTCGAACTGGAAATAGGAGTCTTTCGCTTCGCCAGGCTGATTGAAATCAACCATTTTACCCATCAACTCAACCTGGGTCTTACCCGGCTTTTCACTGCCGGCTGGAGGCGGCAGCACGGTGAACAGGGCTGGTGCGCGGGCGCTTCTATAGATCGCTTCTACGGCGGCATCTTTGCGGACTGCTTCGATGAAGTAATCGAAGTGACCAGGCTTGCTGGCGAACTTGGGCGGAACCTTTGCGCGGTAGTAGAAGTCGCCGTCAGGTTGCATTTTGATCACCGACCAGCCTTCGGCGACCATACGGGGCTTGCTTTTACCCGAGGGTGCAGTGGCGGCTATGCCGTGAGGGGCGATAAGCAAGGAGACGTGAGCCACCCGTTTGGGTTCCGTTACGACCACCGTAAATTCCAAGTCTTCGCCTTGAAAGATTGGGGCAGTATCGGCTGAGCTACCGTTAAGTGAGTATTTTTTGGGCTTGGCTGCTGGCGCCTTTTTTACCTTCGGCTGTTTCGCGCGGACGCTTTTGAGAAAGGATCGCATGGCGCGAATTTCGTTGCCGACCGCATCGACATGCCTGCTTTGCGGGAAGTCCGTTAAAAATCCTTTATAGGTATGAATTCTGTTCTCGATGGGTTGGCCTAGGTTGCGCGCAAAGAGCACCTGTAGCGCGGCGCTGTCGGGTGGCAGCGCTTTAGACTTCTTTGGTGAAGCAGTCCGCGCAGAGACGTTTTGGGATTTCGCAGCCAGCGGTTCAAAAACCACAATATCACCACGTTGCGGTGGCCTGGTGAGTCCATTCCAGTTTCGAATAATGGTCAGGCGCTCGCCGACCTCGGATGGCAGCACCTCTCCAATAGGAAAGCGATCGACGATGGACTTGTTGGAGAAGGGGTGAGTGACCACGAGCCGCCGGAACAACTGGATGGTGCTGTTTGGTTGGATCCCATGGGTTCGACCTAGATTGACCACCAATTCGCTTGGGTCGAGCGAGACGATGAAGCCTTCTGCTGTTTTGGGCGCAGCTGCCAGGCTCGTTTGCGGCCAAAAGGCGATGACGGGAAGTGCCGCTGAGGCAAGGAGAAGATGAAAAGCAAAATGCGAGTGCTTCATGGTTTCTCCATTTTATCTGGTGATATTGGATTATATCGCTCCTTTGGAGCTAAAGTAAAAGACTAAAACCCTTCGCGCTGTATGCTGGATCAAGCGAAAACGAAGGGAGGCCGTGCTGCTCACCTACGCTGTGGGTGGATTTTCCGCCCATGTTTCGGCGTGCCAGATGGGTTGGCGGTATTCCCCCCATCTTCGTGCCCCTCGACACCCTCTTTATCGGCTGGATCGTCGCCAACAGCGCTGCCAAGACCTTGTGGCGGGGCGGCGTCGAATGGCGCGGTGCTCGATACTCGATCAGTGAACTCCGCGAGCAGCAACGCATTCGGTTTTAGAGGGGTTTGTCGCTCTTTTTACCTCTGAATCAGTCTCCATCGGGAACAGACCTTGACCACCGATTTCCCGCTATCTACGAACAGCGAAAGCAATCTGCTTGACTGGGGCGCGCATGCGAAATCGATGTTTTTTGTTTCTTGTGTTGGGTTTCTTGGTTTTTCCAGCTTCCGCTCAGGCTAAGACGGTAGGTAAAGATGCTCGGCTCGGCCTCGGCGTGGGTTTTGGCACGCTGATGAGCGGGGTTTCGGTAAAGCAGTACCTTTCACCGACCACCGCGGTCCAAGGCCTTTTCGGGAACTCGGGTTTTGGCCTCGGTGGGGGCGCCGACATCGTGCTCACTCAGGCGACCTTGTGGCGCAACCGCGATGCCACGATTCGTTGGGGGGTTGGTGCTGGGATCGGCTTTACCAGCCGTGGTTTTCTTGGGGGGAGCGGGCAATTTGTCGATCTCACAGCGGTGCTTGAGTTGGTCCTCCACATCAAGTCGATGCCTCTTGAGATCACCACCGATTTCCGCCCAGGGATTTTGCGCGGGGTGGGCGCCTTTAGCTCGTCGAGTTTCCTTCACCTCGGCGGTGGCGGCGGGGCCATCCGCTGGTACTTTTAGGCCCTCAGGCAGCGAAGACTTTCGATACCTGTTATCCATATTATGGCTATTTACATGCTATCTCGCCGGCCTTACCTTTCCCCTATCGAACCCGGGTCGAACACCCATTTCAAGGAGTTCTTATGAACGAACCGACAATCGCATCCAAGAAACCCAGCGTCTTAGAGTTAGAAGCTGGCACTTATTATTGGTGCTCATGCGGACAGTCAGCGAACCAGCCCTACTGCGATGGCTCCCACAAAGGCACTGGCTTCACGCCCGTGTCGTTCACGGTGGAAGCCAAAAAACGGGTTGCTCTGTGCAACTGCAAGCGCAGCGCCAATGGACCTTTTTGCGATGGGGCGCATAAAAACCTCTAAACAGAGTTTTCACTTTCTTAGAGGAGTTTGGAAATGAAGGTTCGCGAACTGGTGCAGGTCACGCGTGGCTTTGTTGCCTCTGATGGGGATGGGGTTCGACTGACTCGCTTCATCGGCGGGCCCGATCTGCCCGGGGTCGATCCCTTCTTGCTCCTCGACTGCTTTGGCTCCGAGCAACCCGGCGACTATATCGGCGGTTTTCCGGATCATCCTCACCGCGGCTTTGAGACCGTCACCTATATGCTCGCCGGTCGTATGAGGCATCGAGACAGCCGCGGCCATGAGGATGTGATTGGACCCGGTGATCTGCAGTGGATGACCGCCGGGCGAGGGCTGGTGCATTCGGAGATGCCCGAACAATCGGAAGGCCTCATGAAGGGCTTCCAGTTGTGGGTTAATTTACCGGCGGCCGATAAGATGTGCGAGCCAGCCTATCGCTCGGTTCGCCAGTCCGAGCTTCCCGTTGAGAGGCTGGGCTCGGGCGGCCTGATCAAAGTGATGGCCGGGCTCACCGATGGCGGCACCGAGGGCGCGCTCAAGATACCAACCGTGACGCCGATTTTTTTCGATGTCAGCCTCGATGCAGCCGGCGACTTCACTCAGGCCGTGCCGCTCAGCCACAGCGGGTTCATCTATGTGATCGACGGCAGCCTGCGCGTTGGCGGGCGCGCGACGGCGCTACAAAGCGAGTCTCTCGGCGTTCTCGGGCCTGGCGACCAGGTGATGCTCAAATCGGGCGCTTCGGGGGCTCGTTTTTTGCTGGTGGCAGGGCGCGAACTGCGTGAGCCGATA
>JAPKCE010000207.1 GCA_028823075.1 Myxococcota bacterium | reverse complement strand
CTTAAGCTGTAGGTGATTGATGCGGCTCATTCGCCTGCGTAAATACCCTGAATCGAATCAACGAGTTTACCCGAATCAACCAGGTCCGCCGCTGCCGGTCGATCACTTTGAGCGCAGATGCTCTGCAGCCTCTCGCTGGCGACGCGAGCGATCGTGGCATCACCGATCTCGGCCAGCGCGATCAGCGCCAAAACGGTGGTGTCATCGGCAGGTTCGCGGCGGGCTAGACGTTGATAGGTAAAAACCGCCGTGCGGCGTTTGCCCATGGCGCGGTAGGCATGACCAAGAAAAAGGCGGGCATGGGCTCCAAGCTCAGCGCTCTCGGCTTCAGCGACCTCTTTAAAAACCTCAGCCGCTCGGCGCGCATTTTTATCTTCGACGAGCAGCAGTAAGCCCTCTTTTAGCGCCAACTCGGAGCGCTTACTTCCTTGAGCTCGGCTCATCGCCTCTTTAATGCCGGCTCGATCCACCGCTGTTCTCCTTTTACCCTCTGATTATGGACGTAAAGCAGCTCCCGAGGCAACGTTAAGCGTAACCCTTGTCGCAACGAGGCAGACGACATAAGCCGGTCCACCTAGATTTGGAGCCCTTTATGTCCTTGGTCAACAAACCCGCCCCGAACTTTCAAACCGACGCCTTAGTCGGGGATGAATTCAAAATCTTACAAAGCAGCGACTACAGCGGCCGTTGGCTGGTTCTGTTCTTTTACCCTTTAGATTTTACCTTTGTTTGCCCAACCGAGATCGTCGGTTTTTCGGATAGATCTGGGCAGTTTGAAGAGATCAACTGCTCAGTTCTCGGCTGTTCCACCGATTCTAAATTCAGTCACCTGGCATGGACAAAGCAAAGCCGCCGAAGTGGAGGCATAGGCGAACTCAAGATTCCCCTTCTCGCCGATTTCACCAAGGAAATATCTGAGGACTTCGGAGTTTTACTACCAAACGGCGTCGCACTTCGCGGCGTCTTTATCATCGATCCACAAGGCATTGTTCAATGGGAATGCGTCAACGCTTTAGGAGTCGGTCGCAACATCGATGAGGTCCTGCGCGTGCTGCAAGCTTTACAATTCGTCGCCGAGCACGGTCAGGTCTGCCCAGCCAACTGGAAACCCGGACGCGAGGCTATGACCCCCAGCCCCGAAGGGTCGAAAGATTGGTTCCGAAAGCACGGTAACCGCCGCATAAAAAAGAGTTAGATCGTGGATGAAATTGAGCGGCTAGCAAAAGAGTTAGAACGCCATAACGAGCTTTATTGGAAACACGATAAACCAGAAGTCTCGGATGAGGCTTACGATATTTTGGTTGAAAGCCTGCGCGCTTTGGATGCGTCTCATCCGGCTCTAGAGCGACTTCAGGATGCTCCGCAGCTCGTTCTTTTCGATCAACCGGAACGCTTAGATGCGAAGGCGCGCTTCGGCAGCGCCGTGAACCATCGCCACCCCATGCTCTCCCTCGCCAAAGCTTATGCTTTTGATGAGATCGAACATTGGTTCAAAAGCTTCGATGGTGGGGCGCTCGTCATGCCGAAAATCGATGGCATCGCTTGCAGTCTGCGCTACAATAAAAACGGCCAAATTGAAGCTGCTGCAACCCGTGGAAATGGACGCCAGGGGGAAGATATTACAGCAAATATTTTGTCCTCAGGTGCGGTTCCGAACGAAATACCAGCGAAAGGTATGGCCATCGAAGTACGCGGCGAGGTGTACATCTCAACGCGGGCATTTAATGAGCATTTAGCGTCTCGGTTTTCCAACCCTCGCAACACAGCTGCCGGCGCGCTCAAACAAAAAGACCACACCGCTACCAGCGATTACCACCTTCAGTTTTTCGCCTACGACCTCATCGGCAGCAGCAAACTCGACGAAGCTGAAAAAATGAAACTGCTTTATGGGCTTGGCTTCGATGCCACCGAGCATCGCCTCTGCGGAGACTTTAAAACGGCTAAATCTGCCATTGAAAACTACAGGGATAAGCGCAGCAGCCTACCCTACGAGACCGACGGTGTTGTACTGCGGGCGCAGCGAGAAAGTGAACAACAGCGCCTAGGGCTAACAGCTCACCACCCACGCTTTGCGATGGCCTTTAAATTTGCTGGTGATGTCGCTGAAACGGATTTAATCAGCATCGAATGGCAAATTGCGCGCACGGGCACCATCACCCCGGTCGCACAACTCACCCCCGTCGATCTTTCCGGCGCCATGGTAAGCCGCGCGAGTTTGCATCATGCAGGCCGCGTAGAGTCTCTTGAACTGCGCCTGCCAGCTCGGGTGCTCGCGGCGAGGCGAGGCGGTGTTATCCCGCATATCGAAGCCGTCGTAAGCCAAGGAGATACGGCGGTGGTGGTTCCAAGCCACTGCCCAGGATGTGGCGCAGATGTTCTGCGAAAAGATGATTTCTTGCTCTGTTCAAAGCCACAAGATTGTCGCCCAGCGAGCATCGCTCGCTTGCTTCATTGGGCGAAGGCTTTTGATATTGAAGGCCTGGGAAAAAAGCTCGCCGAGCAACTGCATGACGAAGACTTAGTCAAACAGCCCTTGGATCTCTACAACTTGGACACTGAAAGGCTCATAACTTTGCCTCGCATGGCACAAAAAAGCGTCGACAACCTGCTCGCTCAAATTGAAACTAGCCGCCAAAAAACGCCAGAAAGCCTGCTCATAGGCTTGGGGGTCGACGATCTAGGCGTAACGGTTGCAGAGCGCCTTCTCGCTGATCTAGGCAGCCTCAAGGCACTGCGCCAAGCCTCGTGTGAAAGGCTGCTTCAAATCGATGGTGTGGGTGATATTACGGCGCCGGCAATCTTTGAGGCTTTGGCTGAGAGGAGCGAGGAGATTGATGCTCTTCTAGAAAATCTAAATCTTCAAACCACCCAAAGCAGCCCGGTTGATCATGATGCGCCTTTGAATGGTTATTGGGTGGTGTTTACCGGCACGCTGGCCGGAAGTGATCGCAAAACAGCGCAAATTCAAGCCCGAAAACTAGGAGCCAGCACACCGAGTAACGTCCTCAGCCAAGATCAGGGCTTACTCATCGTCGGCGATCGTAATTCGGCCCTCTTCGATGACGGGCGGGTCAGCTCAAAACACGCAAAGGCCCGCACGCAAATCCGTAAAGGTCTCGACGTGCTCATCCTCAGCGAGGGCGAATGGGGCGAACTTTTTGAACACCAGACCTCTCTGCAATTGCTGCATAATCTATGGGCAAATAATCCTCGTTAACACGATTGAAACAGGGCTCAAGCTGACGTAGTGGGAAGCGCCGCAAAGCGGACAGGAAGTTGGTGTAAATCCAACGCTGCCCCCGCAACTGTGACCGGCGACAAACCCGAAATTCCACCGCAGGTTCACCTGTGGGAAGGATCGGGAGCGGATGACCCGGCAAGCCAGGATACTGAGGCTTTGCGGCAAAACTAACCGAGTCTCGGAGGGAGATGTCGGTCAGCCGCGCAGTTCTGCGTTGTTGTCCGCCCCCCCAAAAAGCTCGAAAAATAGAAGGGGTCATCATGACCATCTCAAACACGCTCCGGTGGGGAGCCGTTGCCTTTTTCTTGTCTGCCTGCGGAGTTCCCCCCACAAACAGCGAGCCCCGAGCGGATGCTGGAGCCGACTTAGAAATCATCGGTGAATGGGCATCCCAATTCGGCGAAGAGACCATCAGCGCCGAGGGTTGGAACAACGGCTTTTCGACCGCAGCGATTATCGTTTTTGACAATTATAACGACTGGGTAATCACTCAAAATCCTGAAGATGCTGAATTCGGTGCCAACACCTTCAGTACCATCTTCTGGGCAGATGCAGGCGAAGGGTCGATCTACTACTGCACCTCGAGTTTTGGCAAACAGACCCAGGCAGAAGCAGAGAACCAAGCGGCACCGGATTCTAGCGACGCAGCCAACAGCGGCTGTGGGGATTTTTCGTGGACCAAACTCGACCCGCGCTGATTCTGCTGCTCTGCGCCTGCGCCGAGCCGACAGAAAATCCAGATGCTGGCGCAAGTCCGGCGGATTTACCTTTTGCTACGGCGGTTGTGCAGTTCTCGCCGGGCGAAGGCGCCGGCTTTGGTGCAGATAAAATGCCCGATGTGGTGCTTGGGGCTTCTCAAGGTCACGGGGTAGCGCGCGGTTCCATGGACGTGCTGAGCCTAGGTAGAGGCGGACAAATTACGCTCAGTTTTGCACCAAGGCGGATCATTGATGGGCAGGGCGACGATCTCGTCGTCTTTGAAAATTCGTTTTGGCCTGGCGGAAACTCCGCCGCAGTGTTTGCCGAACTCGGGCGTGTTGAACTCAGTCAAGATGGCGAAAACTGGCACGCTTTTAATTGCCAGCAAGGCGAGCTTCCCCCGCAAGGATGTGCCGGTTTTTCACCGAGTTTAGAATGTGCCGACAGCGCTAGTTTCGAGATTGAAGACTGCGGTGGCGATGCTTTTGACCTTGCAGACTTGGGTCTCGACTTTGCTCACTTCATTCGCATCACCGACCTCAGCTTTGCGGGTGAAGAACCAAGTGCTGGTTTTGATCTCGATGCTGTCGGTTTGATCCATTACGACTGAAATGTGGCTCTTTCTGCTCCTCACCACCGTTTTCCAAGGCCCTGTACAGCGAGGCAAAAGACCGGATGCTGTACTGCGAGTTGATCAAGGCGATAAACTCGAACTGAATGCCCCTTCCAGCTCCGGTGAGGGTTGGGAGGCGGTATTAAAAAGCCATCCCGAGGTCGAAGTTAGGCGTGGTGGATCCTTGATGGCGCCTTTGATCCTTTCGCTGCGTGGGGCGCG
>JAPKCE010000206.1 GCA_028823075.1 Myxococcota bacterium | reverse complement strand
TCCGCGAGCAGAAAGGCAGGGTCACCCCTGAGTTTGGCGGCGCCTAAAACCGCGGAGCAGCAGCGTAATCCGCAAAGCTCATGGCGGCTTGATCACGGGCGCTGAGCTGCAACTCGCTCAGAGGCAAAGGCCAATCAATTCCAAGTGCCGGGTCGACAGGGTTGATCCCGCCTTCACCGGCGGCGTTGTACAGCGCTGTGCATTTGTAGAGCATCTGAGTTGGGCTGGAGAGCGCCAAAAAAGCATGCCCAAAACCTGGTGGTACCCACACCTGACGATGCGCCGTGTCGTCTAACGCAAAGACAACATGCTGACCGAAAGTCGGGCTGCCGGCGCGCAAGTCGACGACCACGTCGAGCGCCGAACCTTGAGCTACGCGCACCAATTTCCCCTGCGGTTCGTCGTATTGGAAGTGCAGACCGCGCAGCACGCCGCGCTGCGAAAGCGAATGGTTATCTTGCAACCAAGGACCGTGCAGGCCCAGTTCAGCAAGTTTGTCGGCGCGAAAAGCCTCGAAGAAATAGCCTCGAGCATCGCCGTGAACACGCGGTTCAAGCAGGTGAACCTGCCCGTCAAAGGCGCTCTGGATGATCTGCATTAGCCCTCCAGTCCTCCGGCAATGTCTGCGCCGGCGCGTTGCTTTGATACGCTGGGCGGCCGCGCGCTTTGGGTCAACGTTTTTGCTTCTTCGGCCAGGTATTTGTCGGCGAGCCGCCCCTTTGGCAAGGTGCTGTCCATGATCCACTTCAAAAATGTTTCGAAACGCTACGGGGACCGCCTGGCGGTGGACCGCCTGGAGCTTGAAATCCAGGCTGGCGAAGTCTTTGGCTTTCTTGGCCCTAACGGAGCCGGCAAGACCTCGACTCTAAAAATGCTGGTTGGGCTAACACCGATTAGCGAGGGACAAATCACCGTCGCCGGGAACTGTACCACCGAACAGTCCTTAAAGGTGAGGCAGATCCTCGGCTACATTCCCGACCGACCTTTTTTATACGACCTGCTGACCGCCGAGGAGTTTTTGGAATTCGTGGGCAAGCTCTACGGTATGGGCGGCGGAGATTTGCGCAAACGAAGCGGCGAGATGCTGGAATTGTTTCGCCTCGACGACCGCGGCAGTGAACTGGTTAAAAGTTTCTCACACGGCATGAAACAGCGTTTGGTAATGGCTGGCGCCTTTCTTCATCGGCCCAAAGTGTTGGTGGTCGACGAGCCGATGGTGGGGCTCGACCCGCAAGGATCGCGCCTGGTCAAAGAGATTTTCAAGTCAGCGGCCCACGACCAAGGCATGGCGGTTTTTCTGTCCACCCACAGCCTCGAGACGGCCGAAGAGGTCTGCGACCGGGTCGGGATTTTGCTCGAAGGCAAGCTGGTCGCGACGGGCGCTGTCAACGAATTGCGCGATCAGGTTTCTGGTGATGAATCGCTAGAGTCCATCTTCTTGCGCATCACCGGTGGGCGCACCGAAGAGGCCGATGTGCGCTTGGCGTTGGACCTCCTTTGACACGCAGTATCAGCGCTGATTTTTGGCTGCTTCTGAACGGTCGCCTGCGACGCCTTCAAGGCGCAAAACGAGACGCCGGACGAGCCGGGCTAATCCGGCTAATTCTCGTGCTTATCGGCTCGGCTATGTTCACCGGCGGGCTCTACGCAGGCTCCTATAAATTCCTCTACTGGATCATTTCGCGCACCGATTATGTCGGCGGCTTGCTCACCTCGGTGCTGCTTGATTACCTCATGCTCATCAGCCTCGGGATTCTCCTGCTTTCGAGCTTTATCGCCGCCCTAGCCGAGGTGCTTCTGTCCGACGATTTGTCCCTACTGCGCGCCGCCCCGCTGCGCGAAGAGGCGCTTTTTCTCGATCGTCTCGTTATGATCTGGGTGCAGACCGCCTGGATGCCACTGGCTTTCGTTGTGCCGATTCTTCTCGGCTTTGCGCGCGCCTGGGGCCGGCTCATTGCCGAGACGCCCGGCACCGGCAGTGCACCCGACTTTTGGGCTCTCACCTGGCTGATCGCCTTCGGCCTGCCGGCGCTCACCTTATTGCCGGCGGCCTTTAGCTGTCTGAGCTCCATCGTGATCGGCCGCTTTGTCAGCGCAGCGCGCCTGCGCAACACCATGCTCATCGGCGCCATCGTCGGTGGTATGGGGCTCTACGGTGCCAGCCAATATTTGCGCCTGGATCGCCTGCTCAGCCCGCAAGGCGTCGACAACTTTATCGAATCCGTACGCTCAATGGAACGTTCAAAAACGCCCTGGCTGCCCACCGATTGGCTGGCGCAAAATCTGGATTTGGCGCTTCACGGCGATCTCAGCGCCCAAGGCTTTTACCAAGATCGCGGGCTCGCTGAACAGCGCACCGAACAACTGCTCGAAAAAGCGTTGAAAGCCAGCGGCGACAGGCCCTGGTTGCGCCTCGGTCTGGAGAGCGTGATCTACGGGCGAAAGCGTAACTCCGAACCTGGGGTGCTGGACACCCTGCGCAATTTGAGTGCTAAACTTCCCTTTTTTAACATGCGTCCCCCACCCCAAAAAGCCGCTCTCTGGCCGCCCTTTGGCTTACTGGCTCTTGGCGGCCTGATCATCGCCCTGGGCATGCTCTTGGCGCGTTCGAGCTACGCCCTGGCCTACGGCCGCTCGCAAACCGGACAAAGCCAGCAACAGGGCCAAGAAGGGCGCCGAAAACTGACGCGCTTCCTGAACAAAATTCTGCCGAAAGACGTGGCGCCTTTCATCGTCAAAGACGCTTTGGTTTTTAGCCGCGACGCGAACCAGTGGACCCAGGCCCTGGTTATTGCGGGAATGATCGCTCTCAGCGCTTGGGGCTTTGCCGCTGCCGCCGACCGCAGCGACCTGGGCGAACTCGCCAAAGTTCTCCCCTATGCGACGGTGGTACTCTTTGGGGTCGGCGCTTGGATCGGCACGCTGCTCACTTCGGCAGCCTCCGCTCGCTTGGTGTTTCCGCTTGTCAGCCTTGAGGGCGAGGCGTTTTGGATTGTGCGCGCCGCGCCTGTCAGCATGAAGCGCCTTCTGAAAGCCAAAATCACCCTGGCTCTGTTGCCGACTTTGTTGCTGGGCACATCCATCGCCTGGGTTGTTTGCAGCGCCCTGCGCTTTACCCCGGAGCTAACGACCTTGGCGCTGATCATGGCGCTGGCGAACGCCGTCGTCACCTGCTGCTTAGGCATCGGTATGGGCGCTGCCATGCCGGATTTCCGCTTCGTTAACGTGAGCCAGTTGGTTCAAGGGCCCGGCGGTATCGTCTTTATTGTGTTGTCGATGACTTACGCCACGTTGCTCACCGGGTTTTGCGCGGCCTATGTCTATGCCGAGGCGCGCCATACGCTGACTCCGTTACGGGGCCTACTTATGTTGGGTGCTCCGCTGCTCATCGGCTTGCTGATGGCAGCAGCAGCGCTCACGGTCGGACTCAAGCGGCTGCAGCGGCTCGAGCGATAATTTACAAACCGCTCACGGGCAGCGCCACAAGCCGCTCGTCGATTTGTTGGACGCGATCGCCGTTATGCAGAACGATTCCAAGCGGGCAGTCGCGCTCTTGAATGAAATCTCGCGGGCCCTTGCTGTTGGCGCTGGTTGCCTTCAGTGCGCGAAATCCGACCAGCGAGTCTCGATGCAGATAAAAAGGCGAACTTTTATGCCGTTAGGGTCCGGGCCGCCGATTTACAGGCGAGCATCAACTGTTATTTTGGCGCGGCCGCTCGCCCCGGGCGAGCGGCAGGTCGAGGCTCAGGGGCGGGAGCCGAGCCACACACAACGCGCCACACCGAAGCGGTGGTTGCTGCGGAGGTAGATGTCGCCGACGAGGCGCGCCCGCACGGGGAACCCTCCCAAGTCACCTTGTGGGCCACCCTTCCACGTTGCTCGGTTATGTCCGCTGGTCGGTCCGTTTTGCGCGTTGCTTCCCGATGGTTTCCCGGCGTTATCGGCCAGAGTCCATTCACCATAAGAGACAGCGTGAGCCGTTAAATCCGCCAAGCCCTCAGGCGTTACACCAAGCCAGGCGCTGCCGATGCGATTGTTCAAGCCATAATAAACGCTGGCAGCGCTTCTGGGCGTGCTGCCCCAGGGATGCGGGCGAGGACCGTTTGCAAAGCCGCCATGGCCGCCGCTGGCGATGCCCTCCCATTGGCGCTCGCTGGGCAAGTCGCCGCCCAAGCGACGACAAGACGCGCGGCTTGTATACCAATGGGACCAACTCAAACCATAAGTACCGGCGCTACTCGTGGAATAAAGACCTGCGCCCTCACTGCTTTTCATCCCCACCGGCGCCGCGGCTAGGGCCTGCGAGATGATCACTTCGGCTGCGGGATCGGCGTCGTCTTGAAGCTGCATCGGCGCAAAGCTCACCGCCAAACCAGCGACCGGCTTGTCCCCCTCGTAGCCTTCGAGTTGACAGTCCTGGCTGCAACCGGGGCCGCGCTCGCAGACTTCGGCATAATTGAGCAGGCCATCACCGCAGACCGCGCCGGGACAAACCATCTCGCCGTTTTCTGGACTGCAGGCGGGTTCAAAGCGGCGTGCGCTATACCAAGCCAAGCGCGGCGTGTGGCGCCAGAAGCGTAACTGGCCTTGCACGCCGCCCCAATCGGTGGCGCCGATCAAACGGCCCGGCGTTCGGTACACTTCCAAAGGATCTCCGCCGATGCCTGGCGATGTGGGGTAATTACAGTCCCATGTGGTGCAATCGGCGCGCCAGCGACTGCCGCTGAGATCAACATTGTATATCCGGCTGTAATTGGGGGGCTGCAACCTGGCCCT
>JAPKCE010000205.1 GCA_028823075.1 Myxococcota bacterium | reverse complement strand
CCAGCATCCAAGCCCGGGAGCTCTCTCCGGTCCTCGTTCCCGGCTTAGATCATTAGACCTTAGCGGCATGCCTTGCTTGGCGCTTTAAGCCCGTATTCACCGAGGGCTTAGGCTTCTTCGGCAGCAGATGCTCATACACCTGCAAACGCTTGGGCAGACGACGCCCGCCGAGGCGCGAAAGGTCGGCGACCAATAAGGGGCCAACCTCAGCCTCGCTCAAAGCACGACATTCGATGAGAAAGTCGAGTAGGTATTCGGCAAGTTTGATCAGGCTAATTTTGTTGCTGCGTCCAGCACGCCCAAAGAGCCATTGAGCAAACTCATTAAAGGCCGAAAATACTGAGGCTTGGTGGCGCCAAATTAACGGGCTGGAAGCGGGTAACTGGCCGTTGTTAACCAGCAGGTCCCAAAAGCGTGCGAAGCGTTTGAGGCCCTGCAATTCCTCAAAGCTTAGAGCCCCCGTTTTCAACACTTCGAAGGGCGGGGCGTCGTTGTAAACCATAGCGAATGGCTCGCTGTGCCTACTGATCGGCGTGCCCTTGAGGCGCTTTAAAATTCCGAGTTGGATCTCGTGCGGGCCCAAGGCTTGGAGGCGGTCGAAGCCCCGACCAAAGCTGTCAATATCCTCACCCGGGAGCCCGGCGATTAAGTCCACGTGCATATGCACCGAGGTCTCTTGATGTAGGGCTTCAAGGTTTGTTGCAATCTTCTGTGTTTTCAGAGGCCTGCTAATGCGTCTTGCAACCTCTTCATTAAAGGTCTGGACGCCGACTTCGAGCTGCACAACCCCGCTGGGAAAGCGCGCTAAAGCTTGCAATAATTTTTCCGGCAGACGCTCGGGAACCATCTCGAAATGCAAGCTCAAACCGGGGCGCAAGCGAGCGTAGAAGAAGTCGAGAATTCCTAATGCGAAGGGCATGGAGAGGTTGAAGGTGCGGTCGATGAATTTAAAGTCTTTGGCACCGCGATCGAGCAGTTCACCCATCTGTTTGAGAAACAGCTCAAGCGGCACTTCACGCACCCCTTTATCCAGCGACGACAAGCAAAATTCGCAGCGAAAAGGGCAACCTCGGCTGGCTTCGACATACACCACACGCTGCGCCAGGTCGGATTCGCTATACAGGTGGTATGCCGAGGCGATCTCGCTCATCGGCGGGCTACCTCCAGGAATGATTTTGAGCGCCGGCGGTTTTCCCGAGAGCAACTGTTCGCAGAGAGCTTTGAACGCGTGCTCGCCTTCGCCGCAGACCACATAGTCAACCCAGTCGAGGATGGGCTGCCCTTCGAGCTCATGGCTGACTTCGGGCCCGCCGATGACGATTTTAACATCGGGTGCAACCCGCCGTAACATGCGCAGCAGGTCGAGGGCCTCCAGCAGGTTCCAAATGTACACACCAAGCCCGACAATAAGGGGCTTCTCCGCAAGGATTTTTTCCAAGACATCAACAGGACGGTCGTTGATTGTAGCCTCGAGCAGCTTACTACGAGTCTGCAGTTCGCCCAGATTGGCTTGCAAGCAGCGTAGCCCGAAAGAGGTGTGGCGGAAGCGAGCATTGAGCCCAACGAGCAAAATATCAGCGCTCATCTCAAACCACCTGTCCGCAGGCATGCCCAGAAGCCCATGCCCATTGAAAATTGTAGCCGCCGAGATGGCCGGTAACGTCGATAACCTCGCCGATAAAATACAGACCAGCGACAGCTTTGGTTTCAAAGGTGGTGGGCGAAAGAGAGCGTGTATCCACCCCACCCACCGTGACCTCAGCAGTGCGCATGCCCTCGCTACCGCTGGGAATAATGCGCCAACGGTGGACCCGTTCATCCAAGGCCGAGAGCTTGACCTTGCTCAACTCGGCGAAGCGTTGGGGTAGCGAGAGTTCAGCGCATATAGTCGCCGCAAGGCGCTTAGGCAGCCTTTTGGCCAATGCGTTTTCGAGCGTCTGCTTGGATCCGTTTTGGCGCAACTCGGAGAACTCACGGTGCAGGTCTGCGCTGGGGCAGAGGTTGAGCAACAAGCTCTCACCCTCGGTCCAAAACGACGAGATCTGCAACACTGCGGGTCCGCTCAGGCCGCGGTGGGTAAACAGAAGGTCATCGTTAAATTCGGTTTTCCCGCAGCGAATGTTTACCGGCAGCGATAGACCGCTCAAGGCCGCCATGCTTTTGAGAAGCGCCCCTTTGAACACCAGCGGGACCAAGCCAGCTCGCGGCTCGATGAGCGCTAGGCCGAAATGGTTGGCCAAACCGTAGCCGAAACGGGTGGCGCCCATTTTGGGAATGGAGGGCCCGCCGCAAGCCACGACCAACGCTTCGCTTTGCCAACACTCCTCGCCGCAACGGGTCTCGAACCCCTGCTCGAGCTTGCGCGCTCCTGTGACCTCGGCGTCGCAAATAATTTTCACCCCCACCTCGGCGCAGCCATCGACAAGCATGTCGACGATCTGCTGGGCCGAGCCATCACAAAACAGTTGGCCCAGTGTCTTTTCGTGAAAAGCGATGCCCTTGCTCTGCACCCAGTCGAGAAAGTCCTGTGGGCTATAGCGGCTTAGCGCAGAGATGCAGAAGCGTGGGTTGTTCGACAAGTAATGCTCTGGCCGAGCATTTAAGTTGGTGAAATTACAACGCCCACCGCCCGAAATTCGAATCTTTCGCCCAGGAAGTTTCGCCTTTTCAAGCAGCACCACCTTGCGCCCTCGGCGGCCGGCTTCGATGGCGCACATCATGCCCGCGGCGCCAGCGCCGATAATGACAACATCACAGGAATTCGTCTGAGGGCAGGTCATCGCTTAGGGGCTAATATAGATTGGGTTGGCATAGACCCAAACCATATCACCGGTCAGGCTTTGCTGGTCGTAATGGCCGAGGTCCTGGCGAAGATGCCGAGGTCTAATGCGGATTTCAGCGCGATACGCACCAGGCTGACTGGGAGTAAAGCTCAGGTCCCCCTTGGCCTTTGCGACCTCCAGCCATCCCTCCTCCGTGGCGAGCAGCAGGCGGGCGGTGATGATAGGAGCTTCGAGCGTGGCGTCGAGATGACGCAGTTCAGGGCGCTTCACGGTTAGAGTTGGGCTGTTTGCGAGACTTAACTCATCACCCATCTCAGCCATGATGCCGGCGCTATCGGCAGCGTGAAAATCAAAGCCTTGCGGGTAGCCGAGCATCTCAAACACCCCGTACAAACGCCCGGCGCGCAAGGCATCTTTGAGGTGGCGGTCATCCCAACTGCCGTCGGCTTCGGGCCGAACCAGCAGATGGTTGCTAAAGGCGATCATCATCCGTCGATAACTGTCGATGCGCTCACCGTCGGCGAGCTTGGCTTCAAAAGTGTTGCGGTGGCTGTCGGTTCCCATGGTCCCCACCCGCTTATGTCCGCGGGCAAGCACTTTGCTCCAACGTTCAAGGTAGCGCGGGTCTTCGGAAACAAAGGGCACCAGAAAGAGGTCCGGATGCGGCAATCCCAAACGCCCCTCAAGGACGCGAAACAGCATCTCCAACACAATATCCGCCGATACCAGCGTGTTGTTATGCAGATTGTACATCTCAAAGCCGTCGATAGGCAGCTCGGAGAGCTCGTCGACACTCCAGTCCTCGGTATGCTGAAGCAGAACAACTGCCCCTGCGTCTTTAAATGCCTGCGCGGCCTCAGCGCTGGGCGGACGGTTGTAGCGAGCATCAATATGGTGTTCTAGCCCCACCGGCATCATCCCTGATTCCATACCGGCCATCACGATAAGCTTAGAATCGTCGCAGTTCATCCAAGACGCAACCGGCCGCTCGGCGCGCTCAACCAAGGTGTCGCCAAGCTCAGAATCATACAAAAGCACCTGTGGGTAAGGCGTGGCATGCCCGGATTCACTGTGGTCGGTGAGCATCACGAAGTCATGCTTACTCTGACACAGCCCGCGGCGAAGATCGGCCATACAGACCGGGTCCGGCTGACCGTCGATCAACGGCTTTCCATCACAGGCGTCATGCGAATAGGGACTGTGCGCGTGGATCAGACCGCGCAGGTCAAGCATCCCCCGAAGGCGCTTCGAGCTGTCTGAAGGGTAGGTTGTGCCGGGAGTCCAGACGACGAGTGGCGCCGGGTCATCCTGACAGGCCGCTGCAAGGCAAAGAATTATCGCAAGATTTTTCATGCCGCTCTTTGCCTGGTGAGTAGGCTGTGCGCAACGCTCAAGAGCTCAGAAGTTACGGTGTTTAGGGCTAGGGCCCTTGCAGGCAATTCGCCGCACAACCATCATCGTCAATGCGATTCCCGTCGTCGCAAGCTTCACCGGATTGGACCTCGCCGTCGCCGCAAGTCGCACCGCAATTAAAGGCGTATTCGGTGATCTCGGCGGGTTGTCCGTTGTCGAACAACTCGCCCTCATCGAGTTGTCCGTTGCCGCAGTACTTTCGCCAGTTGATTGGCCGAGAGACGCTCACTTGGTGGACGTTATAGCCGACCACATGGTCGCGGATGCGCGGATCATCTTGGCCTCCGAGCGGCGTGAAGCTGGCGATGGAACGGGTTGGGCCGGGGATGCCTGGCGCGCGCCAGAAGGGGCGGATCATCACTTGACCGCCGCTTGTCCCAGCGAGCTTGCTGTTGTCGGCGCTTAGGGCGATGTGGCTGGAGCCTACTGAGAAAATTGAAGGACCTGTTTGCTCATGACTCCAGGTATTAAAGAGCCCGTAATTTATTAAGTAGACGCCCTCTTTATCGACTACAGCCGGGCTCCAATTACCTGAAGCATTATATGACTCCCGATTAGTAAACCGGTTGTTATGGCGATATAAAGTGCTC
>JAPKCE010000204.1 GCA_028823075.1 Myxococcota bacterium | reverse complement strand
TCATGGCGAGCGACCGATCGAGGAGTGGGTGGAAGAGATCCCCTGCGATGAGACGCGCGACTATGTGAAGCGCGTGCTCAGCGGTTATATCGGTTATCGCCAGCGTTTCGGTGCGGACGCCAGTCCGGTAATGGCGCGCAAGCGCTGAGCTTAACGCGCGGTGACACACTTTAGCGCCCGTTTTTCCACTTCGGCTTCGCTCCAAAATATTCCCGATAATTCGGCCAGGTGGTGCAGCCATTCGTGGGCTAAGCTGAGCAGCAGTTGCTCTCCTTGGGCAAGATAAATCAGCGCCGAATGACCTTGATTTGCCTTAAGGTAGCGCCCCGTTCTGCGTTGCTCAGCGGCTTTGTCAAAGGCCTTGTTTAGCCAGTCTTGGCGCACAATTCGCAGCTCCAACGGGCGGCTGAAATTGGCGACTTTTTGGTTGTTCCTCGCGCATCGTCGCAGCAGTTCGAGCACTGGCAAAGAGGTGGGCATTAAACCTTGTTGCCAGCGCAGAACCACTTCATCTTTAACCTCTATCGTCGGACTGAGGCTGACGGTACTAGCGATTACGAGGACTGCGATCATGGGGCTCGGGTAGCTGTCGATTCGGTTTTGGCAAAGAGCTTTTAGAACGGGGCTTGTGAACAATACGCGTTTCGAGAACTAAAGTTCGGTATTTGGAATAGAATTATGAAACATATTTTTTGCTCGTTGATGTTGTTCGCTGGCTGTGGCGGCTCGCCTTTACCTTTATGGCCAGAAGGTAACCGCCCTGGACCCATCGTTTCTGAGATCCGATTCGGCGTGGTGTCGCCGGCAACGACGACGGCCGGACAGTGGGTCGAAATGCCGGTTGAGGTCATAGATCAATATGGCGAGCCGATGGTCGGCCAGATTGTCACCGCGTCGCTTCCCCTGCCCGAGGACCTGCGCAAGCGCATTGTCGACTTTAGCGCGGGCAATAGTTGCGTCACTGGCAGTGAGCCGGTTTTAGGAGCATGCTCGATGAGTTTGTATGCGCCGGGACCCATAGGCGAGGTTGGCGTCCGCTTCAGCGCTGGAGCCGTGTCTGCGGAGCTTGTAATACGCGTCGGACCGGCCATTGATCGGCCTTTGGCCATAATTGAAGTTGGAACGCGGGACCCTCTTGTTTGGCAGCCGGGTGATCCAGATCGACTTAGCGATCGGCCGCGACTGCTTCTGGGGGTAGGCGCCAGGCCGACGGCTTTGCGCATTCGGCTGGTGGATCCGTTTGGAAACGCGGTTGTGGAGCCATTAATTACTTTGCGCCTGGTGAGTACAGGGGTGCCACACCGATCTGACGCGGGCCCGGCAACAGCCGACGCGGCTTCGGCGACGGACGCGCAAGGAACTAACGATGTGGCGGCATTAAGGAACGATGGCGGGCCAGCCGATGCCGCGTTGGTTGACGGTCGCATCTTAGATGTCTCGGCCGAGCCGCGTTTGGACGCGTCGCAAAGTGATGCATCTAATCAGGGCGAGGGCTTGCTACCAAAAGTTAATTTTTTAGCGCCTGGTGGCCGTGGTTGCGTTGATGCGAGCGGCTCCATTGGCTCGCAACGCGCGGGGAGCGACGGCGCATTATTTTGTTTGTCTGCGGGTAGTTTTGGTCGCTGGGAGCTCCAGGTGGAAATCGACGGACTTACACAGGTCGGGAGCATCGCCGAAGCGCCGAATGCCTACTTTTTGCGCTTGCGCGGCGAAACCTTGCCGGGCCTGCCAGCGAGAATAGCGATGTTGGCCAGCCATTTATCCTGCGCTCCGGGCGACCTATCGGCCGAGCTTCAGGCGCGGGTTGAGACCGAGGAAGGGCGAGCGGTTTCAGGACAGTTGGTGCTAGCGTCGTTGAGCGAACTTGCCGGTCTCGAGCCGAGTAGCGCGACGTCGGATGGGCTAGGCTTGGTGCGTTTTCGCGCCCGATGTCCGTATCGTGCGGTCACCGAAGGCAGGCTGACGCTCACCTTGGCCGACCATCGGCAGGTTCAGGCAGCCGTGGCCGTGCGGACCCATGTGGGCGCTTTAGAGACCCTGCGCTTTGTGCGGATTGCCGGGCAAACGGACGAGCCTAAACGCGTGGGAATGCCGATATTACTCGCTGTTTCGGGCTACGACTTGGCGGGCCAGGCGGTGCCGAACATCCCGCTTAGGTTTCGCATCGTCGACGCTGCGCAAAACAACAGTTTACAGCTTAATGGGACGGCGCTGGCGGGCCAAACCTTGTCCAGCGGTGCCGGAGCGCGTCTGCGCCTCGATCTGCTTAGTGCTGGGCGCACCACCGCCGGAGCGCCCATCGAGTTGATCGTCTCAGCGGTAGGTAGCCGCGGGCAATTAGTTTGGGCTCGCAAAGAGATTCACCTCATCCCTGGGCAGCCGGCGCGGCTCAGCAGTATCCCAGCGGGAATACTGGAAACCGGAATTGGTAGCGTCGCCGGGCACGTGATCTGGAAGGTCTTTGATGCAAGCGATAATCCCGTTGGCGGCGTGCCGATTAGCGTTGAACCGGGAGCAAACCTGGTGCTCAACGCGCGCAGTGGGCGCAGCGACGCCAGCGGTGAACTGCGCAGCGTCATTCGTCGGGTCGGTGCGCAAGGTGAGCATCTGTTGTCGGCTGCTACCGACGCGGGATTGACCGCTTCTCTTACCGTTCAAGCTGGCGGGCTCGAGGCTGCTCAACTGCGCTTGTTGCGTTTGCCGCCCGGCGCCGAGGCAGAGGAACTGCCCTTGTTCGAAGGGCGCCCCATCGTCGAGTTGACCGTCGCTCAGGCTTACCCGGGCGTTTTGGGTTTGAGGGTTCTTAACTCGGCTGGGGGCGGTTTGGCTGGGCGCGGCTTTTCGGCCGTCTTGGTCGATCCCGCTCAGGCGGTACCTTGTGGCAGTTGGCCGGTCTGGCAGGGCTTGGTAAGCGCCAATGACGGTACAGTAACTCTGGACTCCGGCCTGCAAGCAGGAAGCGTCGCCGTGGATTGCCTTTGGAGACTCCAAGTTGGAGTCGCCAGTTTGGACGTTGTGCTGCGCCAACGTCCCGGTGCTCCTCGCGGCGGCAGCATCGAGGTGAGCCAAGACGGCGAACTTTGGCAGCCCCTAGCTGGCGGCGAACCTTTTGGCGCTTTGCCGGTAAACCCCCAGCGCCCAGGGCGCTTCGAGCCCGGCCGTAGCCTTTGGTTTCGCCTTACTGCGCACGACCGTTACGGCAACAGTTTAGGGGGGGCGCCTGTGCGCATCAGCGTCGCCAACGGTTATGTCGAAAGCATCATGACGCAGTTCGATGAGCAGAGCCGCATCGTTGGTAAACTGGCTGGCGGCGCGGTGGCGGGTGTGGATGCTAGGATCAGCTTGATGAGTACCAAGCCGTGGGAGGAGCATCCGAGTTTACGCTTTTGGGTGGTGCCGACGGCGCCGGTTTTGAGCACGCTTAACCCGACGGTTGTGATTTTAAAACCCTACGACGACCGTCCGGAAACCTTGGTCACCATCGCTTTACAACTTGAGGAATCGCGAGTTGTTTTACCTCAAGATGCTTGGGACGATGAGGGGCTCTGCAACGACTCAGAGCGCTGTACTCAAGTGCAACTCTTGTGGCTTGATGATGGCGACGTCCGGCTTCCAGAACCTCAATTATTGGCAACTCTACCTTTGCGGCAGAACGGAAACAGCTTTCAGGTCGTGATGAACAAAAATCTACTCAACCGCGGTGTGCTTCATGGTTTGCGCTTGGTTTCACCTGATCGTGGTCGCCTATTATACAGCGCAATCGTCGATCTTCGAACCCCTCGCCAGCCGGTTTGGTTGGGGCAAAAACTGCGTCTTCTTCCCGCCGAAAATGATCCCGCCATCGATCTGTACGTCGAACATCTGTTCGGTGCGGATGCCAACGGAGACGGGCGCGACGAACTCATTGCTTGTGGCACCGATAGTCGCGGCGCTTGGGCATTAGTCGCACCGGTTGATCACGACTCGGTAACCGCGGGTTCGGTACCCTTTTCCAGCCGGCAAATGCGCGTCACGCGGACGTATTCGGTTCCGGATGATTGGACGGACGCGGAACGCCGCGCACCGAGGTTTGAGGACCCAGGGCCCTGTAATCATTGTTGGTATTCAAAAGTTCAGTATGGGGACGGTAGTTGCGCTGTTATCGGCGCTAACAATCGACGCTATTTGGTGACTAAAGGAAAGCCGGCTTCGAATCGCACCCAGTTTAGCGAGTTGATTATACTTGAGTTGCATGCTGAGGCACCATTCTTGCGGCCGCCGGAAGCGGGCTATGAGTCGCTGGCTTTGACAGGAGTCAGCGAAGGGCTGGTATGGTGGAAACTAGCTAGAATGAACCAAAACGGGACGGCTCAAATAGAGCTTTGTACCGGCGCATTAGATAACGCGCCCTGGCCGCCTCAGCGCCGTTATTGTACAGCGGCCAATAGTCTAAGGGCGACAGTGCGAATTTCCGATTCTGGCACAGCTTTATTAACGGAAAATATAACATTACTTGAGGCGCCCTTAAGAACACCGAGGGTTGAGATGAAAGTTATTAACCTCAACAATGATCGCTGGCCTGAGCACTGTGGTCGCCGTTGGCAGGGTACCAACAATTACCCGGCTCATTATGCGGAATGTGAACATACCCGTAGCGACAATGTGTTTGACGCAGCGCCTTACGGCTCTCAGGTGGTCAATCGGCTGTCGCGCCTACGCCAAGCTCCCTTTAAAGAAATCACTAAGGTCGAAGCCGCGGTTCGCTGGGGAGACAAAGAAGGCTTGTTGACGGGCGAGCATAGCTGGATCGGCTGGGCT
>JAPKCE010000203.1 GCA_028823075.1 Myxococcota bacterium | reverse complement strand
CGAGCCGAAGCACCGGGCCGACGCGATGGCCAAGGTCGCGGCGTTGGCGGCGACAAACAGCCCCGGCGCATCACCGAGGGGCATCATGCAGGGAAAATAGGCGACGAGGCGCGCATGGCCGCTACAGTTTTGGGTGATTATTGCTACGCCGGCTTGCCGCGCTCGCAACTTATCACCCAAGCCGCCAGCGAAGGCTGTGTTGTGGCGATTAGCGACGATGGTATGCAGAGCCCCGATTTACTTCCCGATGCCCTATTGGTTGTGCTGCGCGCCGAGGACCCATGGGGCAACGGCCTGCGCTTGCCGGCTGGGCCTTTGCGCGAAGGTCCCGAATGTTTGCAGCGCGCCCAACTCATCGTCTGGCATGGCTTGGACCAAGAGCTGCCGTCTCTACCCCCAGAGGCAGATGAGCGCTGGGTAGCGGCTCATTACGAGGTGGAGTTGCCCGTCCTGAGCGATGCAAAGAAGATCGGCGTTACGACGGCCATCGCTGATCCCGAGCGCCTCCTGCGCAGCCTGCGCGGCGCCGGGATCTCTCCTCAGCAGCACGTTCTGGTTCGCGATCATGGCGCGCTGCCTTTGGCTAGCATGGACCGCGACACAACCTGGTTGACGACGGAAAAGGATATTGCGCGTCACGCCCATGAAAAGCCGGTTGATCTCGATTTTCGGGCAGTTAAAGTGCGTTTGAAGTGGGCCGATGGCGGTGCCAAAGTCGAGGCTCTTCTCGAAGCGATGATGGACAGGGCAACATCGGCAACCTAAGGCATGCTCATGAGCGAACTTATGCCCCTGATCGAGAGTTTGGATTTTAGTACCCGTCGGGTTTTGTTGCTCGGCGACCTGGTGCTCGATCGCCTTGTTTTCGGAACCACCAGGCGTATCTCCCGCGAGGCACCCATCCCGGTGGTGCAATACGTCGGTGAATCCTCGGCGCCAGGGGGAGCGGCCAACGCCGCTGCGAACTTGGCGAGTCTTGGAGCGAAAGTCAGTGTAGCGGGCTTTATCGGCGACGACGAACGCGGTGAAGAACTGCTCAATCGATTGCAGGATTTGGGCGTCGAAACCCAACTCGTCCTGCGCGTCGAAGGGCGCCCAACCACAGTAAAAACTCGAGTGCTCGCTGGTGGCGCAGGAACCGTTCGTCAGCAGGTTTTGCGTTTGGACCATGAGCCGAAAGGTCGTCCCAGCGCCGAAGCCTCGAAGGCCTTGGCGGTGAGCGTACGCGAAGCTGCCAGCGATTATCATGCTTTGGTGCTCAGCGATTATGGTTACGGTGCTGTTGACCCGGCTTTAGCAGTAGGGCTCAGTACCAAGCCGGTGATCGTCGATTCGCGCATGCAGTTGGGCTCTTTTGGGGCGGCGCATACGCTCAAGCCTAATCTAAGCGAACTCGAGCATGTGGCTGGGCGCGACCTGCTCAGTGATGAAGAGATCGCTCGTGCGGCTCAAGATTTACGTCAGCGGAGCGGAGCAGAAGCGGTGTTGGTGACCTTGGGCCGCCACGGGATGCTGCTCGCCGAAGCCTCGGGTTTAAAGCAGGTCCCAGTCTTTGGCGACGACGAAGTTGCCGATGTGACCGGCGCCGGAGATTCGGTGTTGGCGGCTTATGCTCTGTCGATCGCAAGCGGTTTTCAGCGTTTCGACGCGGCTCGGGTCGCAACCATCGCGGGCGCCGTCGCCGTCGGGCATCACGGAACTCACGCCGTCAAGCTTGGCGAACTGCAACAGGCTTTGCTCCATGAGTGTTGAGGCCTTTAACCCCGAGCGCTTGAGCGCTCAGGCCAAAGCTTGGCGCTCCCAGGGTAAAACTTTAGTTCTCGCTAATGGGGCTTTCGATCTGCTGCATGTTGGTCATCTGCGCTACTTACAGGCCGCGGCGCTCGAAGGGGATGTGCTCATCGTCGCTGTTAACTCCGATTCCAGCGTGCGTTTATCCAAGGGCGATGATCGCCCGGTGATCCCGGAGAATGAGCGCGCTGAGCTTATCGCGGCTTTGCGCGGCGTCTCACATGTGATCATCTTTAGCGATCGAACGGTCGAGCCCATCATTTCTGCTCTGCGCCCTAATGTGCACGCAAAAGGCACAGATTATACGGTTGATTCGGTACCGGAAGGCGACCTGGTTCGCAGCCTTGGCGGCGAGGTGCGCATCGTCGGCGACCCCAAAGACCACAGCAGCACCGAGACCATTCGGCAGTTGCGTTGAGCGCTCCGAGATTCGATTCGAAATCAGGCTTTCCTGCGCGCATCTTTGCCCTGTTGCTGTGTTGGCTCCGACCTATTTTTCGACGCCTGCCGCCGCAACCTCGTAAAATACTGATCATCAGGCCGGACCGTCGCGTTGGCAATCAGGTGATTACCAGTTGCCTAGTCCATGCCTTGTCGACTCAGCGCCCGGAAATCGAGGTGCATTATCTAGCACCCGAGGGGCGTCAGGATCTGTTGGAGGGTTTGCCCGGTCTAACGAAAGTTCACGTTCTACCACGTCGTCCTGCGGCGAATATTTTGGCATTATTGTCTCTTATTCGCAGCCTGCGCGCCGAGCGCTTTGATTTAGCCATCGACGCCTCTCATTGGCATAGTTTTAGTTTAACCTCGGCGCTTCTTAGCCGTTTGGTCGGCGCCCGTTGGAGCATCGGTCATGCGCGCCCTGGCGCTTCAGCGCTTCTGGACCAGCGCGTTGAGGTGCCGCATGACGGCGATTGGCCTGCCGAACTTTCGGTCAAGCTCAGCCTGTTGAGCCCGCTAGCTATCGAGTCCCAAACGGCGCAGACCAACTTGCCCGAAGGGCCGGGTGAAGGCGCGGCGACTCGCTGGTGGGCCGAGCATGCCTCGGGACCGGGTCGAGTCTTGCTTTGGCCAAGTACCCGCAAAGCGTCGACCCAGGTACCCGGCAGCCTTTGGCCGCATCTTCTCGATCAACTCCCGTTACCGGCACAGTGTACGGTGGCGGTGGGTTGGGGCCCAGGCGAAGAGCCGATGGCAAAGCAATTGCTCATGGCTTTGCAGGGCGCCGGTTTTTCGGCCGCATTGTTACCCGATACGAGCATCTCTGAACTCGCTCATTTTATGCGCCAGGCCGATGTGGTTGTTAGCGGTGACACTGGACCCATGCATGTCGCAGGGGCTTGTGCTGCGGCGGTCTTCGCTATTTTTCGTAACGACGATGGCGCCCGCTGGTTGCCAAGACGCAGCAGCAACCGTGGCTTTGTTCTGCTCGGTGGCGGTGAATTACGGGAGTTACAATTGTGAATATTGCCTCGATGACGGGCTACGGTGAGGCCGATGCTCATGGGCTGCGGTGTGAATTGCGCAGTGTCAATCACCGCTCTTTAGATCTGCGCTTTCGTTTGCCGGAAGGCTGGGCAGTTTTTGAAAGTGCTATCTCCGCCGAGTTGCGAAAGGTCGCTCAACGCGGCGCCTTAACTTTGTCAATAAAGGCACCGGGTCCGCTACGAGGTAGCCTCGACTATGCTGCATTAAAAGCCCGCAAGGCGCTCTGGATTGAGGCCTGCGACGAGTTGGGGCGTAGCGAGGAAGCCCCGATGACCTGGCTGTTGAGCGGTGTCTTTGATGGCAGCCCAGCGCTCCCGAAGACCGAGCAGGTGCTCGCGCTGGTCGCTGATGCCATGCAAAATTGGAACGCTGAACGCCTGCGCGAAGGTGGACGCCTAGAACAGCATTTACGTTCTGTCGTGGCCGAGATGCGTGACCTTCTCGCGGCGGTTGAAGAGCGAGAAGGTATCGCCAATCATGAGTACTCAGAGCGTCTTCGCCAGCGGATGAACGACATTCTCCAAGCGCAAGCCGTTGATGAAGTCCGCCTTTTACAAGAGGTGTCTTTGATGGCTGAACGCCGAGATATCGCCGAAGAGAGGGTGCGCATCGGCGCCCATCTCGATGCCTTGGCCCAGCGCCTCGATGGCGGCGGCGCGGTGGGGCGGTCTTTAGGGTTTTTGTCTCAGGAACTGTTGCGTGAGGTTAATACCATCGGCAGTAAAGCTCAGGACTTGGGGCTCGCCGAACGTGTGATCGCTCTTAAGTCTTGCATCGAGCAGTTGCGCGAGCAGTTGCTCAATTTGGAGTAGCCATGGGCGGTTCGCTGTTTGTATTTTCCGCGCCTAGCGGCGCCGGTAAAACCACGATTACCAGGCGTATGGTCGCTGAACACCCTCAACTACTGCTCTCCATATCCACCACGACCCGGCCGATCCGTGCCGGCGAAGTTGATGGTGAGCATTACAACTTTGTTAGCGAGGCCCGGTTTCGCGCCGACATCGCTGCTGGGTGCTTTCTCGAATGGGCCGAAGTCCACGGCAATCTTTACGGTAGCGATGCCGGCTGGGTGGATTCTGCCCTCGCAAGCGGGCGCGACATTATTTTCGATATCGATGTCCAAGGCGGGCATCAGATTCACGCTGCTCGCCCTGAAACGGTTCTCGTTCTGATCGTCCCGCCGAGTTGGGAGGCCCTCGAAAGTAGGCTGCGCGGGCGGGGCACCGACAACGAGACTGTGATTCGGGCTCGTTTAGCCGCTGCCAAAGCTGAGCTCCAGGATTCTCAGGATTACGATGTGGTGATCGTCAACGATGATTTGCAGACTGCGCTAGACGCTGTTCGAGCGGTGTTACGGCGTGAACATGCCGTAAATGGTGGCCGGGCCGTGCTCGATACCCTTGTAAAGACAGGCTAAGAAATAAAAGTTCCGCAGGCTGTTCTTTTTCTTTGACGGCCGCCGAACATCTCTTCATATAGTGCCCCGCCTTGGCGCTCTAGGTACCTTGGTTACCCTGTCTCAGGACTGGGTCGTGTGATGAAAA
>JAPKCE010000202.1 GCA_028823075.1 Myxococcota bacterium | reverse complement strand
GCTTGTTCAAAGAGTTGAGCACTGACCCCAAACCGGTCAACCAAGGCAAGGCATGGCAGGCCGTGGTCTCGGGCTTAGCCAAAGTCGGCGACGGCAGAGGAAACGACACCTTAGCCGCACCCAGCGACAAACAAGCGCTGATCCAAGGAGGACGGGTCATCGCGGTTGCCGATGAGATGACAGCGCTCAAGGAATCCGATGCGGGTTTTGTCATCAAAATAAAAATCAAGCAGCAGACGGCGCGCAGCACCCGCGATGTGCTTCGCATCGTCACACTGCTCAAGGCGCAAAAGGACCGCCTTAATAAAGAGCCGCTCAATGCCTTGGAAGAAGTACTTTCGGTATGGGAAAATTATGGCTTTATTGATCCGGATGACGGCTATCTCAGCGACGATATGGACACCGTCTCCGAGGATAACTCGGCCAAGGCCTTTGACCTGCTCAAGGCGGCGCTCGATGTCGACTTTGAAGACATCGGCAGTAAATCGGGCGGCGGCAGAAAACGTCTCGATGAACTGCTCAAAGCCGTGCGCGACAAATTGCATGAAACGCTTGAAGACCGCTACAGAATCCTAGTCAACGGCGAGATGGGACCCATTTTTGAAGAGATCGATAATGAGTCGGTCAAGGTCCTGGGTAGCGGCGGCCTCAAGCGCACGCTTTACATCGGTAAAAGGCGCGATAAGAAAGAGGTTTACCTGGCTTCGTCCGAAGAACTCTATGGTCCGCATAAGAGTATTGAAGAGCATGGCTGGGCCTTCGAGCAGGGCGGTCTGCCCTATGCCGTCACTAAGGACGGCGAGAAAAATACCCTTTGGGTCGGTGAGGAAAAGCAGTTTGAAGGGTCCAAAGTCGAATCCTTCATTCGCTTTGGCTCACGCGTCCTGCTCAGCGGCTCGCGCAGCAATCAAAAGCTGCTCTTGCTCGACGAGCACAAGGTCCAAGGCTTTATTAGCCAAACGAAATTCAAGGATCAGGATCTCTTCTTAAACGCCTGGCGCCTAGCCAACACTTACGACCTTTGGTCATCCAAGGTGCGTATGGCGCGCGCCAACACCCTGTACACGATGGATCTCGAGGAGGACGAAGAGAGCGGCGACTCGACACTGCATTGGATCGAAGGTGACCTGAATATGAAAGCTGAAACCATGCGCGTTTTACAACACCAAATGCCCATATCACGAGTACCGTGCGGCGACCTTCAAACGGTGGAGGTGCTCTTCGGTACCCTGCCGTCGGGCCTGGCAATCCCCAACCGTGACGAAGCCGTTTTGGTAGCCACTGTCGGCGCCATCGACAAGAACGAGAACAAGCGATTTATCGTTGTTGCCGACGATGGGCGTTCGTTTAACTTTGGCGAGGGAGCGATCGCTGAAAAGGAAAAGGCCCTACGGAAAAACCGCAAAGAATGGGTGGGGAAACGCGTCGATATGAGTTGGCGCTGCTCCTATCATAAGCCACGAAAGGGTTTGGATATTCAACGTCCTCGACCGGTGTTGGTTAAGTTGAGCCTCCATAAAGAAGAGGATGCCAGCGACGCCGGGCCCGAGGTCGATGAAAACGCCGAAGCAGCACCCGATCAAAGCAAACCCTAGCGGAGTATGAAACGGCGCTTTGCGGAGCGACTTGGGTCTGGTGTTTTCCATCTGCCGACAGACCATGAAGGGACTGCAACAAAGCGGCATGGTTTCAAAGGTGCTCGCGAGGCAGCTTACCGCATCACTAGCTATAAGCCGCCGTCCTCCAACGGCATCAAGATTATCTGCACAAATTAATCGCAGATCTCCGGCGCGAAGATCGTCACCGGATGCGGCACACCCTTGAGGTCAAACTCACCGCAGGACCGCCGCGGCTGATTCAGAGCGTCGACAAAGTCGGGGCTCATGAGAATCTTTTCGTCCAACTTACCGCATACCGATTCGATGCGCGCCGCCAAATTCACCGCCGCTCCGATCACCGTAAAGTCCAGGCGTCCTGGGGCACCGATATTACCGTACACGACGTCGCCAAGATGCAGGCCTACCCCCAGACCTGGGGTTATTTTGGACTCGGTAGTGCGTGTTTCACCCAGCTTGCTCAGAGCCGTTTGAGCCGCGATTGCGGCGCGTTCAGCAGCGGCACAGGCATTCTCATCCAGAGGGCTGGAGAAGGTGGCGAGCAGGCCATCGCCCATGAATTTGAGTACCTGCCCGCCCTGTTCTTGAATGGCGCCGACGGTGACTTCGAAGACAGCGTTGAGAATCTCCAGAACCGCGTCGCGCGGTTGCTCGCTGGAGAGCTTGGTGAAGCCGCGCATGTCGGCGAACAAGATGGCGGCGCGCACGGTGGCACCTTGGCCTCGGTGCACCTGTCCACGATGCACGCGACTGCCCGCATCTTTGCCTAAGTAAGCGCACAGTAAAGTGCGTTGAACCAGGCGTTGAATCACCAGGTAGGCGACCGCCGAGAGCGCCGGAATAGCCGATTGCAGCGCGCTGATCTGGGCCTCGGTAAAACCCTCGGGCCGCTGGCTGCAAAAGGTCACGCCACCGGCTGTCTGCCCCATAAAGGTGAGCGGAAAACCGATGAAATCAGTGTACCCGTCGGCCTTGAGTTCACGGAGGTCGTCCATGCCGCGAACCTCGCCTTGGCAAAGTCGGGCGCGCAGCTCGATAGCTCGCGTCAGCAGATAGCGAATAGGGGTGCTCGTCTGGGCCTGCATAAAGGTGAAGCGTTGATGATCGATCTCGATGTCGCGACGCTCATCCTTGAGCGCCTCATAGATCACCGCCACGCCGGCGGCCTGAGGGTGGGGGATCACCGTGCCTAAGAAGATGCGATCCACCGGAACACCCGCCTTGTGCAGTGCGGCGCAGAAAGCTTCGACCAGATCGCCCATGCTTTTATGGGTGCAACCCTCTTCCAGCAACCAACGTGTCAACGGGTCATTCATAGGTCTCCCGGTTTCTGTTCACCAGTTGTCGATTCGCCACCGGCCGTTGTCTTGTTTGAGCCTCACGCGGTCGGTGCCGTGGAAGGCTTTTCCTTTCATGCCACGGCGCATGATGATCAGGCGCTGATCTTTACTCCAGGAATTGACCAAACGGTCGAACTCTTGAGGCGTCATAGCGTGTAAAGGCAACAAATCCCAAACGATGCCGCTATCTGCCTCGGGGCTGCGCTCCCGATCAAAGGTCGATAGGGCGTTGCTCTGGCGCGGCGTCAGCCACAGTTCTGCGAAGGGTAGACGGCTTTTTGTGCGCCACGCGGTGAGGGCACGCTGCATCGTCTTTTTACCGTCCGCATAGGCTTTCAGATAGGCTTTCGCTACGCTGTCTTGTCGCCGCTCGGGAGCATCGGCGCGCTCAAAGCGAAGCGGTCGCGCCGAAGGAACCTGCCCGCGCGCACGAGCTCGAGCGCGAATCTCCTTAACGCGCTCAAGGTCACGACCGATCTCGCTGTAGGTGGCGATGCAGGCGACGAGATGATCGACTTCTGCTTTATTCTGGGCGCTTGAAACCAGATTGCTGAAGGCAACTGCGCCGCGTACTATCTCCCAGTGCAAGGCCTCAAGTTTAGGCGCTGCATCGAAATCGAGTTCGGTGCGCACCAGATCGAGCACCACACGCTTGCGCGACGGGCGCCCGTCGAGACTGTTATCCAGAGTTACTGAGCGCAGGCCGGCGAGGGCCGCTTTATAGGCTCGCCGTGACAACGAGCCGGGCCCTTTTGCCGCTTCCGGAAGTTCGCCGGAAAACAGTTGCCCTACCGCTGCCGTGACCGCTTCGCTGGCGGCTTCTTCACTGCCACTGGCCTTTCCTGTCACGCGGCGCAGCACCTTCACACCCTCGACTTGAATAAGGGTCAGCGTGAGGTTGTAGGAGCGTCCCACGCGTCCGAGCTGCGCAGTGAGCAACAATTCGGCACCCAGTGCCCCAGCAATATCGGCCATGCAGCCGGTCTCATCGCAGCCCATGGCCTGTTTGGTGGCATCGAGCAGAGCCATAGCGCGCACATCTTCCTGGGTCACCAGCGACACGCCTTGGACTCGGCTGAGCTCGCTGTGCAGCACCGGCGTTAGAGCATGTACCAGACTCTTTTTTACGGCGCCGACACCGACTACGTCCATGGCCACGATCTGCGCCGCAAAGCTCGACGATGCGAGGCTC
This sequence comes from Myxococcota bacterium, assembly GCA_028823075.1. Taxonomy (GTDB): domain Bacteria; phylum Myxococcota; class UBA4151; order UBA4151; family UBA4151; genus CACGMS01. Next base: position 678 of record JAPKCE010000202.1, on the reverse strand, counting down.
AACGCTAGGGCGAAACTGAGAATGCGCATAAGGGCTCCCTTGGGGCGGACCATGCCCAGCACGGATGAGTTGGGCAAGGCGGCTGCAAGTTTGATGCTGCGCGACGCGGCGCTATCATAGTTTTACTATTGACAGCGAAGCACCGCAGACCCGACTTGCTGTGAGTCATGAACCCAACTCAACCCCGTCAACCTGATCCGATGATCGGCCAAGTGCTGGATGGGCGCTATGAATTGACCGAATTTATCGCCGAGGGCGGTATGGGAGCCGTTTATAAAGCGCGGCAGCGCGCACTCGACCGCGAGGTGGTGGTCAAGTTGCTTTTGCCCAATGTCCGCAGTGTCGATGAGTTTCAACAGCGCTTCTTTTTAGAAGCATCGCTCTGCGCGCGACTGAGCCATCCAAACATCGTTCGCATTTTCGATTACGGCTGCCACGCAGCGAATACGTATTATATCGTCATGGAGCACCTCAAAGGCATGACGCTTCAACAGTTCTTTCGCAAGAGGGGGCATTTGTCGATTCGGCGGTCTCTGGGCATGGCGAAACAGGTTTGTGCGGCTTTGGTCGAAGCGCATGATCAAGGGCTGATCCACCGCGACATCAAACCGGACAATTTGATTGTCAGCGAAGATGCGATGGGTCGCGACTTCGTGAAGATTCTCGACTTCGGTGTGG
>JAPKCE010000201.1 GCA_028823075.1 Myxococcota bacterium | reverse complement strand
ATCGTCTTGGGTTCGTAATCGCTGAGTTGGATGGTAACGCCGTCGCGCAGGACCCGATAGCGAACCCAAGACGATGGCTGGTATTAACGCCAAATACCGCAAGTTCGCCCGCAACCTTCACGGCGTCTTTCGCTTCCGCATTGAAACCGAGGACCAGTCGGTCATTTGGATTGGCTGGGGGAGCAATAATTAGCCGTGGGCGCATCAAAGACGAAGGACAAAGGGAGGTTCTCTGATGACACCTGAACTAAGAAGTGATCTCCTAGGGCTCTTCACTTTTGTGATGATCTGCACGCTTTGCATCCTCGGCTGATGGGTTACCCGAGAGGGCCCGCCGGCCAAAGAATGTGCGTGTACCCACGAGACAAAGCGCGCTCGATAAGGAGCTACTGTTGGCAAACTTCATTAAAATACCGTCCAAGCGAGGTGATATCATGAGACGACATCCCAACCGGCAAATCCCTTCTTTTAGGAGACTGAAGGCGGGACATACAACCGAACCGATGCATCGACGATCATGGCGTGAAAGCGACGAACCCAAAGACAACTTACTGGTGCGCTTTACTGATGCCTTCACCGGGCGCTGGCTTCTGATTTTGTGTTGGGGGCTGTTGGCAGTCCCCTTTATTCAGCTTGGGTTTTGGTATTTGGTGACGGGAGTCTTTAGCTATGAGTCGATGGTTTCTTTTGCCGAGCGAATCGCAGAGTTTACTTGGTGGTTAGAGGCGGTGTTGGGTTAGGTTGGGGGTTGGGCAACTATGTCAGACCCCCCAGGTATCATGACGACAGCCAAAGGAGGTCGTCATGGCTCAAGCTTATCGTGTCTCGTGTACGCAATGTGATGTGCCGCCGGCGGAGGTGGTGCAGGGGCGGGTGATGTGCCCGAGTTTGTTTGAGTCGGCAGCCGGTTATTGCCGGCATTGCGATCGCCTGGTCGATCTTGAAGTACCCGCGCCGATTCGGGATTTGGAGAGCTTTGCCGAGGGCGGAGCGCTTTGGGATAAAATACCCGAGAGTCGCAGCGAGCTTGCCGCCTTAGCCGTGCTTTTGCGTCGTCGTCCGCATTGCCCGCATTGCGACCATCAGGCGCTGCGGTTGAAGTTATGGGAAACGGATGAGAAGGCTGCGGCTAAAGGTGAGGTGGTTGAGCGGCCGCGCTGTCGTAAGTGCGGGGAGAAGGGGTTGCGGGCGCGGGTGACTGCGCATTTGGATTAGGGGAGATACCCCTTTAAAGTCCCAGCGCCGGGGCACGAAAAACGCCGCCAGCTCCCTCACGATGCCAATGGATAAATTGGCGGTTTGGTTTGGCATATCCCGGCAGCGGCTCGCTCAATTTTTTGCCGTGATGCGCACGAAGATTTTTAGTAGTTTCGTCGTCGCCGGTGACCCGAGACGAGACGATGATACGCAAATCATCGGTGAGCGACCAGGCGCCGCGATCAAAGAGCAAGTGGAGTAGCGGATTGAGCGCTAAACCGTTGTCGATTTGATCGGGACCGCCGTGGGCATGCCAGTGGACGTGGGCCGCTTCGACGCCGAAGTAGCGACCATCAAGCGCTGCTCGAAAGCCGCTCACAGCACAGCGGTGTTCGTAGGCTTGCAGGACCTTGCGACGAAAGTTGGGGTCGCGCCGCGCAACTCGGTACGCTGGTGCTGACTCACCCACGCTTAAATGATCGGTTGGCGCGGTGATCAAGCCGGCTTCGGCGAGGCCGAGCCGCTGACGCAGATCGGCATGCAGGGTTTCGGGGAAGTGCTCACACAGCAGTCTGTGGACCGCTTGTTCAAGGAGATTTGGATCGCCGATCAATACTTGCTCGATCGATCTGGGGAGTCGTCCCTGCGCTGATCCAAACGCTGCAGCCTTAGGAAAGCCGCCGACTTGAAGTTCCATCGCATCAGCGTTTGGGATCTCCCATAAGCCGTCGCTACGCAGGTACCAAAACGGGTGGCGAACCTGGGGTTTGGTGGTTTGCGTCGGAGCGTGATCTTCGAGCACGGGCGCGACCGCTTCTTCTAGTTCGGCAAAGGGGTGCAGACCCGTGATGCCGCGCTGGATTCTGCCGAGTACCGCGAGAAGGAGGAGCGGTTTGTGCGGAGCGCGTGCCTTACCGGTCTGCCAGACGCGGATGGCGCTGATTTGGTTAAGGAGAGTTGAGGTTGCAGTGGTCATGTCGAGCGAAGTTTAGAATGAAAGCCTTTACGTGCCAAGGTGTCGATTCGGAGGTGCGCTCGATGAACTTTGTGGGCATTGTTTTAGTCAACCTTTCAAACAGAACTTATTGAAGTGGGGCCATTAGCCGTTGTGTGTTTCTTTAGAGAATTGACTTTGATTTTTAACTGGTCACCTCATAAATATAGAAACGGTTTGAATTCACCCCTCAATCACCCCACCTACCCCGAAGTCACCACCCGCCGCTCGGCTTCGAGCAACCCACGACTGCGCGGCGTCGCGAAGAACCGCGCCATACGCCAGGTCTGCCAAGGCCAAGGCAAGGGCAAGCGGCGCACCACCACCGCGGGTTCGGTAGGGTAAAACACCCGCAGCGGCACATGACCAAAGTCATCGACGCGCTGTTCGTGCGCATGAAAGCCATCAAGGTCGGGCACAAGATCGACCATAGCCTGGGTGACAACGAGGTATTCTTTCGAGGGGATGTCGTTCTTCAGCAAACGATGCGCAAAGATCACCGACTCACCCGCCAACTCGTCAAAGCGTGCCACCGGTTTGATTAGAAATTCACCCACATGGGCAACGATTTTGATGCGCAGAGCACCGCGTTTACAACAAGCTTCGCACAAGCAACCGTCGCATTCTCGAAGGTTTTCGACCTTGCTGTTGAAGGCATCAAAGGTGCGGCGCAGGCGAGTCACCAACTCGGGCGCAAAAGCGGCTGGGTCGTCGTAAAGCGCGTAAAAAAGCGCCGCATCACCCTCAAGTTTATTGACCACTAAAATATCATCAAGGTCGTCGATCACCGTTTCGAGCAAGATCGAGATGATCGCTTCGGCATGCTCTTCAGTCACCCGTTCGTTGCGTCGTTTGAGCGCAGGAATCACATCCAGCTTATGAGCCATGATAAAGCGGGTATAACCGGAAATATCGACCAAAACGAGGAAGCCAGAATGCGTCTTTATCGCGCGTGACATGGAAGGCTCCTGACCGTGTAGGATTTAGTCATAAAGATCGCCATTCGGCAAACGCAGCTGCTTTTGCTCGCGCCTAAGATGTGATGCAGCCCGGCTTTCGGCTGGTCTCAGCCAGAGTCTCCTAAGCCTATTAATCCGGACAGGCGATCTCTCGGCCTTGATCACCCCAGCACGTCCGCTTGGTTCTCGCGCCGTCAAGCCAATCGCTTTGCGAGGCTTTACCCCCACCCTCATAACGGCAACTGCGGCGCTTGCCGAAGACGTCGCAATCAATCAGTTGTTCACCCAGAACCAACACGAATTTCCCGGTCGGCATACCCGCTTTATAAACTCCAAAGCCGCGCTGTCCGCCGGGCGACCAAATGGTGAACCAGCCGTCTCGTTTGCCGTCTTTCCACGAGCCTTTTGAGCGTTTCTGACCATTATTATGCCAGAAGGTGAACTCACCCTGGCGTTTGCCCTCTTTCCAGCTGCCTTCTTGTTCCTTTTTGCCGTTGTCATACCAGGCCGTGATGCTGCCGTTGCCCAAGTACCAACGATTGCTGCCAAGACGTTCTCCTCGGCTGCTCAAATGGCTCCATAGCCCATCTTTTTGTCCGTCTTTATAGGTGCCGTTGAGCTTGGTTTTAGCGTTCTCATGCCACTGTGTGTATCGCCCGTGGAAGCGAGCGTTTTGGATACGGCCTTCCTCTTTCTTTTGCCCGCTTTCAAACCAATAAGTCCGCGTCCCAAGTTCCTGACCCTTTACAAAGGACGACTGGCGGCGCTTTTTGCCGTTGGGCCAATAGTCGATGACCCGACCTTGGAGTTTGCCCAGCAAAAATTTTCCGACCATCTTTTTGCTGCCGTCGGCGCGCCAAAACCGCCACTTCCCATGGTATTCGCCACGCTTGAATTGGCCTTGGTTCTGCTTTTTACCGTTGCTGTGCCAGGTGGTCGCTAAGCCGTGCTTTTGGCGGCCGTCCTTGAGGCAAACGAGTTGGTAGCCTTTAGGGGGTGAGGCGCCGACAGGGTTGGAGCCATCGGGGCATTTGCCCGCCTGAGCTGATCCGCTAATGAGCAGCCCAGGAACCATCATGAGGCGAAAAACCCGAGACATCACTCACCCCCCAACAGCGGCAGGTTATCGCGGGCTTACCTTTTGGACGAGACCCATCTTCGTTCGCCATCCTACGCTTAGTCGAGCACGGTCGTTTGGCTTTGAGCGATAGCGCCTTTGAGATACTCGGTTTTCTTGAAGTGCCGGCCGGGCGCGGAAAGACCTGCGAGCCAGCGATGACGCGGTCAAGCGTACGGGGCAAACGAAAACCAGATCGCAAATAAGAGACCGCTGTTGACGAGGACCGCCGCGGCAGCGGTGACGGCGCCGCGAGGACCATCGCTGCTCGCATTCGAATCAGCAGGCCCGCTACCTTTAAAGCGTTGAATCATCGGCGCTACGAGTAATTCCGCGAACCCGATAGCGTACAGACAGCTGATCAAAGCCGTCGCGACAGCGGGTCCAAGGCGGCTCGGGTTCGACATGTTTTCCAGCATCGAAATGAAGCCGACCAGCGACCCCACGGCACCCGCACCACAAAGGGTATTGCGCAGGGTTTGCAGGGTAACGCTGTGCTATTGTCCGCGAGGTTCCGCCCTCGGGTCAGCAGCCATGCCAGCTTTGAGTGCGTCGATCAGACCT
>JAPKCE010000200.1 GCA_028823075.1 Myxococcota bacterium | reverse complement strand
GTGGGCGCCTGGGCTCTTGGCAGCACCTTGGGTTTGATCGCTTGTCACCTGGTGTTGCATACGGCGCGCCCTGGCGCCATCGAGCGCGCTGCGGCGATGATTATGATCGTCGCGCCTGGCCTTGTGTGTTCCGTTGTGTTTTCTCTAGCGACAGGTGGCGCGACGGGCATTCCTGGTATTTTTCACACCCTTACTTTTATCGTTAGCGGTTATCTTTTGAGCGGCCCCTTGGTGCACTGGTTGCACGGCCAGCGGCGCGAGCTTTGGGGCCAACCCGGATGAACGCCGAATCCCGTAGCTTCCGCGCACTAGTGTTTGTCCTCAGCGTCGGTTTTTTGTTTGTTCTGATTAGTCTGAGGGTGGCTTACCTATCTGTTTTTGCTCATGAGAGAGCGCGAGCAGCTATTAATCAGCAGGTCATTTCAGAAGAGCCGATCGCTCATCAGCGGGGGCGCATCCTCGATCGCAGTGGTGAGGTGATCGTCGATTCGCGTCCCTCTATCGACCTCTGGGTCGATGGTCGCCGGGTTTTGATGACAGGGCCTAGATTCTCGGAGTTGGCGCGGCGTTATAACCTCCCGATAAGTTCCCTCGATGAGCCGCGTCGTTTACTGGGAATAGCAGCCCTCGCCGGCAGCGAAGAACCGGTGATTATCAAACACCAAGGCGTTCCTCCAAAACGCGGTAAAGACTTACCGGGCGTAACTTACAAAAACGGTGAGATCCACATCAACCCGCGTGTATTCCCGAGCTCTGAAGGCATCGCTTATCGGCTTGCTCGCTACTTAAACCTCGATGATCGGCGGCGATCTAGTTTAGCGCGGGCGATTGAAAAATCGGGCAACCTCGAACGTCTGTTGGTGACCGATTTGAGCGAAGCGGCATGGCATCGCATCGGCGCCGAATTGAGCGTCGGGCAGATGCGTGGCTTGTTGCTGCGCGAGGGTATGCGTCGAGCTTATCGCTACGGTCGCGTGGCCTACCATGTACTCGGCTATTTGAACGAAGTTTCAGAAGATGAACTCAAGAAATTTGGCGGCGCTTTGCGCGGCGGTGAGTTGGTGGGCCGAGTCGGAATTGAGCGTCACATGGAAAGCATGCTGCGCGGCGTCGACGGCGCGCGTTTTGTGATTCGCAACAGCCGCGGCGCGGTGATGCGCGGCCAATGGGTGGATGAGATGCTCGGTGATAGGCCTTGGATCGACCCCGTTAAGGGCCACGATGTCGAGTTGACAATCGATTTGGCGTTGCAACAGCGCGTCGAAAAGGTTTTTAAGCATCGTCGTGGGGCGGTGGTTGTTATCGACACGCGCAACGGGGAAATTTTGGCATTGGCCAGCTTTCCGCGCCCGAACCCGAACCGCATCCGCCACGGTGCCTACAATCGCGCCATCACCCACCACCAAGATAAACCGATGGTGAACCGGGTGCTTGCGGAACATTACGCTCCTGCATCGACCTTTAAGGTGGTGACCGCTTTAGCCGCGCTTGAGAGCGCCACCGTCAACTCGGAGACCTGGCGCTATTGCCCGGGTAAATTTGAGTTGGCCGGCAGCACGTGGGCCTGCTGGAAAAGGCAAGGCCACGGTTCGCTCGATCTGGTTGGCGCGCTGCGTCACAGCTGCAACGTCTATTTCTACAAGCTCGCCGACCGTATGGGCATGAAACCGATTTTAAGCGTCGCCAAAGAACTCGGCCTTGGCGAAACCGCCGGGTTGAGTATCGGTCCGGAAATTACAGGAGTTTTGCCGACTGATGCTTATTGTCGACAGCGAAAGTTTTGGGTGGACGCCCGCGGCAGAAAGCGCCGTTTATCGTGCACCTCGGGCGATGCTGTTAATGCTGCTATTGGGCAGGGCTTTGTGACGGTTACGCCTTACCAATTAGCGCTCGCTTACGCGCGTATCGCCTCAGGAAAACGCATCGAACCTCGCATCGTGCGCCGTGTGGTCGCTCAAAACACCCGGGAGGTTGAGAGTTATTCTGATGAGAACCCACCGAAACTTAATTTTAAGCGCGAGCATCTCGACTTGATCCGCGAAGGCCTGAGAGCCGTGGTAAATGACCCGCGAGGAACCGCCTACCGGACATTTTACAACGCCGCAGAAGGAGAGGGCGCTGCCCGTTTACGCGCTGCGGGTATCGAGGTTTCGGGTAAAACAGGTACCGCTCAAGTGCGAGCAATAAAGCGAGACTCCAAAGGGCGTGCGATCGCCGAGGCCGTCTACGCCGGTCGAGATCACGCTTGGTTTGCAGGTTACGCTCCGGCCGACAACCCGGTGATGGCCGTTGCTGTTTTGGTTGAGCACGGCGGCAGTGGCGGGCGCGCTGCAGCGCCCATCGCCTTTGAGGTGATGGCCGCGGTGTTGGTTCCAAAGGACGAAGGATGAACCTAAAAGTCGATCGCTTGCTGCTCGCTACCTTGCTGGGGATTTTAGGCCTGGCTCTGGTTAATTTGCAGAGCGCCACTTTGCATCGTCCTTCGGCATTTGACGCTCAGGTGGTGTGGCTGGGGCTAGCGATGCTCGCCTTGGCGGTGGCGGTGTATGTGCCGAGCAGCGTTGTCGACCGTTTGTCGCCCTTAGCTTGGGTCGCGGTGGTCGTCTTGTTGGTGATGGTGCTGGTTATGGGAACCAAAGTTAATGGCGCCAAACGTTGGTTGAGTTTCGGCGCTTTGCGCATCCAGCCCTCTGAGTTTGCTAAACTCGGGGTCATATTTTTGTTGGCGCATACGATGAGCCGCTCGCGGAGTGACGGGGCCGGCTGGTCGCTTTCAGACCTTCTTGGGCCGCTCAACCCCTCGCGCCCCGTGGCTTTGGTCGGCTTGCTGATCTGGCGCGGGGAGCGCCTAGGTCAAGGCTATTACCCTTTGGCGGCCTTAGCTCTCGTCTGGTTTGTATTGAGCGTCGTGGCGCTCTCTCGCAACGGTCTGCGAGGTCGAATCGTTGCTCCTTTGGACACCATTTTGGTGCCGATGGTGTTGATCAATATCGAACCCGACCTGGGGACTAGCCTCGTTGTTTTGGTCTGTGGTTTGGGTGTTTTTTGGGGCGCCGGAGTGCAGATGCCTCCTAAACGCGCGCTGCTCGCTGTCTCACCATTGCCTTTTGTCGGCGGCTGGTTTGCATGGAACTTCATGCTGCTCGATTACCAAAAAGCGCGAGTGCTCGGCGTGCTCAACCCCGAGGCCGACGCTCAGCACACTGGCTACCACACCATCCAGAGCATTAACGCCATAGCAAACGGCGGCGTCTTTGGGCGCGGTCTTGGCGCCGGAGCCCAGGCGCAAACGGCGCGACTTCCCGAGCACCACACCGACTTTATTTTTGCGGTCTTAGCAGAGGAATGGGGGCTTCTCGGCTCTCTACTCGCGCTCTTATTGCTGTTCACTTTGGTGTTGCTGATCATCGACGGAGCGCGTCACACGCCAGATCGGTTTCTGGAGTTGTCGGGCTACGGTATCGCCTCTTTGATCGTCTTTCAGGTGGTCGTTAATGTTGGTATGGTTAGCGGAATTATGCCGGTGGTCGGAATGACTCTGCCTTTCTTCAGCAAAGGAGGGTCGAGCTTAGTTAGCTTATGCTTTGCTGTCGGTTTAATGATTCAGGCTCGCTCGAGCCGCGCTTCGGGCGTGGCAAAACGGCAGTATTGATGAGCCCTTATGAGCATGCTCTGCTCGCTCATCTTGCCGGGCAATGGCTGAGCGAGGCGCGCTGGGCGCGTTTTAATGAGGTTCTCGGCGAGCGCACACGACATGTGACGGTCGTTCTCGACAACTTGCACCAACTGCACAACGCCTCGGCGGTGATGCGCAGTTGCGAGGCCATGGGGGTTCAGGATCTGCATATGGTTTTGCGCGCCGAGGGGCTGCGCGGTGAGCGAGGCATCGCCATGGGAGCCGAAGACTGGCTCACTTCTCATACCTATGAGGGCGCTGATGCGACCTCCGACTGCGTGCAGAGTCTGCGCAAGCGCGGTTATCGTTTAGTGGCGACCACGCCCCACACTGAAGACTATCGGCTTGATGAGCTGCCCTTGGACCAGCCGGTTGCCTTGCTTTTTGGTCAAGAAAAACCGGGTTTGAGCGATGAGTTACTGGCTGCTGCCGATGCTCATATGTATATCCCGATGCAGGGTTTTGCTGAGAGCTTAAACGTTTCAGTGAGCGTGGCGCTTTGCTTGTACGAATGCCTTAGTCGGCTGCGAGCTTCCGACATTGACTGGCGCCTTGGCCGGGACGAGCGCTCAGAAATAGCGCTTTCTTGGGCGCGCAGAACCATTCAGCATGTTGGCGAGGTTGAGGCGCGTTTCGCTGCGAATAACTTGGGTTGACGTGCCGTATCGACTTTTGAGTTGCCCAGAACGAATCTTTGGCTAGTTTTCTAAAGCGCGATCCAGTTGTTCGGCGATTTTTGCTTTGCTCTGAGCACCGACGAGCTGCCCGACCACTTCGCCGCCTTTAAAGATCAGCATGGTGGGGATGCCGCGGATGCCAAAGTTACCAGGAACGCCCTGGTTATCATCGACGTTCATTTTACCGATCACGGCGCGTCCTTCGTAATCGCTGGCCAGTTCATCGATGATGGGTGCGATGGCGCGGCAGGGTCCGCACCATTCTGCCCAGAAATCCACGAGAACAACGGAGTCGTTGCCCAGAACATCGGATTCGAAAGCAGCGTCGGTGAAGTGTTTAACATTTTCAGCGGCCATGATGATGGCTCCTTGGTTTGTGATGTTGTCAAGATAGGGGCGCGCTGCGGTGGGCGCAAGGGGGGCTTAGCCAGTTCCCGCCCTATCTTAAATGTCTTGGCGGTTTATTGAGGAAGGAAACGTTGTCTGGGCTGAACAACTGTGCCCAAACGCC
>JAPKCE010000199.1 GCA_028823075.1 Myxococcota bacterium | reverse complement strand
CGCCGAAGAGGACAAGGATGTGCTGCAGGTGACGGCCATCGCCCAAAACGAATTGGCACAAAGCCGCGCGGCGTTTGCACAAATCAAAGCGCAATTCGAAGGCTCGGCCAAGAAGGTGAACGCCACAAAAAAGCGGCTTGCGGCCGAGCGCAAACGATTGACCAGCGAGGCCACCGGTGCCTTGCAAAGCTTTTCGCAATTGCTCGATCTGATCGCTGCCTTTGGACGCGAAATACGCGACCCCCTGAACGGAGCTCTGGGCCTGACCGAGCTTCTCGCCAGCAGCGGCGACGCGCAGCGAATTGATCAACTGCGCAACGTCAACGAACAGCTAACGCATCTCGTCTACGACCTACTCGACCATGGGAGTCTCGAGGCCGGAAACTTCGATTTTGATTTGCAAGGGGTCGACCTACAACGGATCGCGCGGCTCGTTGCGGCGCGCCACGCCCGCCATCTTCGGGGTAGCGATGTGCGCATTGATTTTATCGCTAGCGAAGGCGAATTAAAAACAGGCTTCGGGGATGTCACTCGGGTTACACAAATTGTAGACTCTTTGGTCGCTAGAGCCACTAAATATGCTCGCCCTGGTGGCTTAATCCGCCTGCAAACCGACAACGGAAACGGCGACGCTCCGAGGCTAAGGGTGTTTGATGCCGGCGGCGAAATCCCCGCTTTCGCAGAGGAGGAAGTCTTTGCTTTGGCGAGCATCTCTGGCTCTCCCGGCTCGTCGCGCTGGAGCGGTATGGAGCCGGCCGTGCTGCGCGCTTTAGCCGCCGGAATGCAAGGCGAACTCAGCGCCGAGCTACTCGCCGATGAGGTGGCTTGGAGCTTGGTGTTACGAAGCGCTCCCGAAGGAAGCATTTTGCCGCAAAGCATCTCCAAAGGACCGCTTAAAGAAAACGAATCAGAAGAACTACCGCCGGTTATCAACGCGACTGTTTTAGTGGCCGATGACGATGAGGTGAACCGCTTGGTCGCCTCGGGGCTGCTCGCGCGCTTCGGCTGCGCACCGCTCGTGGTGGAGGACGGCGCAAAGGCGATAGAAGAACTGGAAGGTTATCTGGAGAAAGGCGAACCCGCCCCTGTGGAACTGATCCTGCTCGACTTGATGATGCCGCGCATGGGCGGGCTCGCAGCCACAGAGATCATCCGCGCAGGCGAAGCGGCTCGCGGTATCAAAGGCGCTCAACGAATTCCGATCGTTGCGGTGACCGCGAGGGCCAGCGACTCCGACCGCCAAGCTTGTTTGGATGCGGGCATGGACGCCTTCATCTCGAAGCCCTACCGACATGAAGAACTCGAGGCGCTTGTCGCGCAATTCGCAGGCTAGAAATTCAGTCGCTTGGGCTGCTAAAAAACTCCCCTAAGGCATCGCTTAGTTGACCAAGCTCGGCACGCAGACGCCGGGCAGGTGGTAAACTATTGATAAATCGTTTTCCGTAGCGCGCTGTCTCCACGCGGGGGTCTAAAATAACGACCGCACCACGATCCGAACGCCGGCGAATTAGACGACCGTAACCCTGACGCAAACGCAGAATCGCTTGCGGCAGCGTGAGCTCGAAAAATGCATTTTTCCCCTGTAAACGTAAGCGCTCGTGACGTGCCATGGCGATCGGTTCGGTGGGCACCGAAAAGGGAAGCTTGGTGATGATCACCAAACGCAATGCATCGCCCGGGACGTCGATTCCCTCCCAAAAGGAGTCCGTCCCAAACAAAACTCCGCCCTCGGTCTCACGGAACTGGCGCAGCAACTCGGCTCGGCTGGGGCCTTGGCGGGCTTGAATCATCGGCTTGAGGCCGGCGCTCACAAGCCCAGAAGCGAGCACATCATAGACTTGGTTCATGGCGCGAAAAGAGGTGAATAAGACCAAGGTTCCGCCTCCCACCCGCCGGGTCAACTGATCCACCGCGGTGATCAGCGCTTCGGTATGCAAGCGCCCTCGCTCTTCCCGCGGGTCGGGCATGCTCGGCATCATCCCGAGCAGAGCTTGAGCGCCGTGATCAAAGGGCGATGGCAAGGCTAGCGTGACGGCAGAAGGGCGACAATGAACGAGCCCGGTCTGTGCCAGCAACAAATCAAAGCGCTTGTCTGCGCTGAGCGTCGCCGAGGTCAAAACAGTGGCCCAATTCGGTTCGAAGAAAAGGCGATGAAGCGCCTGGTCGACGCAGATTGGAGCAGCAAAGACAGCGATAAACCGGCTGCTTCGTCCCTTGGAAGGTGCACCGACTTCCACCCACGTACAGATCTCGTCATCACCCGCAGCGATGGCCTGGACTGCCTCCATTAGCGCCCTGAGCCGGGCCAGTCGTGACTCCAGACCGCGCGCTGCTTGTTGCACATGGGCATCGTGTTCGATGAGACCATGATGCTCAGCGTCGTCGAGCAGAATCTGCAAGCGCCCAACGAAACGCTCCAAGGTCACACGCAACTCCTCAAAGCGCTCGAGCGTGTCCAACCATTCGGGACCTTTGCGGCGCCCCTCGTCGATCCACACCTGGCGCCCGCCCTCTTCGTCACCATAAGTCAGCGTCAAAGCTTCCCAAAGACGATCGCCCGTGTGGCGCACGGCGCGCATCCAATCCGGCAATTCTTCGACGATGCGGTTCGACAGCGCATGGGCCTTGTCCTCTAAGGCGCCACTGACCCCGCCCAAAGCCATATCCAAACGCCCCAGGTCACCAGCGCCAGGAATCCGCGGATGAAGGAGACGATCGAGTTGGCGATTAAGCTGACGGCTTGAGATCTCAACGCTAAAAGCGCGGGTGGCTTCGGCTTCTAAATGGTGAGCCTCATCGACCACAGCCACATCCCAGCGCGGCAGAACGCCTTCGGCTTTGGAATCACCACCTTTGGCGCTGACATCGGCCAGCAGCAACGCGTGGTTGACCACCAGAAGATCGGCCTTGGCAGCGCGGCGGCGAGAGATAAAAAATGGGCAGCGGTCAAAATGCGAGCATTTCGGACCGCCGCAATTATCAGCGTCGGCGTTGACCTCATTCCAGACTCGAAAGTCGGGTGCCTCGCGCAGGTCCTGACGGCGCCCCTCATGACCGTCTTTCATAGACCAAGCCTTTAAGGCCCACAGGTCCTGTTGTTGTTCATCGGCCAGTTCGATCTTGAGGCTCGGTTGACGAAACGCCTCCTCCAGCCGTTGAGGGCAGATGTAATTGCCGCGACCCACCAACTCGACAAAATTTAAGCCCTCTTGGTCAGGCTCTTCTTCATTCAGTAATTCAGCGAGCTTAGGCAGCTCTTGATCCATCAGTTGTCGCTGTAAATTGATGGTACGGGTGGCCACCACAACCCGTCTACCATTGAGGCGCGCCCATAATGTCGTCGGTAAAAGGTACGCCAGCGACTTTCCGACCCCAGTCGGAGCTTCGACGCAAAGCGCGTCGCCGCGATTGAGACAATGGGCGATAGAACCGGCCATCTCCATTTGCGAAGGACGGGGTTCGTAGGCCTCTATCTTTCGTGATAAAGGTCCATTTTCGCCCAAATATTGAGAGACAGCATGAGGTACAATTTTCTGTAATTCGTTGGCGCGAAGGTCGCTCATTCGCCCATCGCCATGATCAATAATCGAATGGCCGCCGAAGGGTCACGGTGGTTGCGTACAATGAGATCTGCCTGACGCATGGAAGGCTCAACATAAGCCTCGTGCATGGGACGAACCCAACGGAGGTAACGTTCGATAGTCTCGTCTAGACTACGACCACGCTCTTGCGTGTCGCGCTCAATGCGGCGGATTAATCGGAGGTCGTCGGCCGAGTCGACAAAAATTCTCAGGTCATATTCCTCGCGGAACTCTTTGATGGCGAGCGCCAAAATACCCTCGACGATGATCACGGGTGCCGGCTCTAGGGTGACGGTTTTGTCGGTACGCACCGACAAGGCAAAGCTGTAACTCGGGCGTTCGATGGACTGCCCGGCTTTGAGTCTCCGCAGATGCTTTAGGATCAAGTCTTGATCCATGGCGTCAGGGTGATCGAAGTTGTAATTTTTGCGTGCTAACAAGGGCAAAGCGGCCAAGTCGCGATAGTAATGATCACAGGCCAACACACAGACGCGCTCGACGCCGAGCGCTTCTACGATCTGGTCAACAACTGTTGTCTTGCCGCTGGCCGTACCACCGGCGATACCGACGACGAGCATAAGGGTTCTCCAAAGCGCCAAGGGGCTATCGCTGGCGAGTTGAGCAGGGTCAAGAGGGGGCTGTATGAACTTTGTTTTGATCCTCGCTCTGCTCGCTTTAGGCGGGCACAGCACCGAGGGCTGCAAAGGCAGAAAAGACATCTATAAAGGCTATCCACCAAGGCCTCCAGGGCTCGTCGAAAAGGGCGTTTTGGCACAGTATCTCGAGGCCTTAGACGATGCTATTCCTACAGTTAAAATAGATCTTCAATACCGGCTCACCAACAATTTTACGGGACATGCTTTGTATCCCCAAGATGCGCGCTGTTGGCTGCGGCCGGAGCTGGTTCAGGCTTTGAAGAAGGCCGCCGCACGACTGAGCAAAGGCGGTTTTGGTCTGGTCGTCTACGACTGCTACCGTCCATGGTCGGTACAAACAAAACTTTGGACGGCCTGCCCTAAACGCGGGCTGGTCGCCGACCCGGCGAAGGGTTCTCATCATAACCGAGGCGCGGCTGTCGACCTCGGGCTCATTCGTCTGAGCGATGGCCAGCCGCTGGCGATGCCTTCAGCCTTCGACGATCTCAGCCATCGGGCGCGCCACAACTATTCCGGCGGCAGCGCCGAGGCGCGGCAGCACCGCTCATGGTTGCTAAAAACTATGCGCCGGGTGGGCCTGGCCTCCATCGGCAGCGAATGGTGGCATTATCAGTTGCGCGATGCGCGGCGTTTTGCCTTGCTTGATCTGCCGCTCAATTCCGGTGAGGA
>JAPKCE010000198.1 GCA_028823075.1 Myxococcota bacterium | reverse complement strand
TATACGGATTCCGAAAGGGATTTTAGAGGCTCCACCTTCGGCCGAACTACGCGCTGATCAAAAAGACGAGGATAGCCTGCCGCCCTACGATAAACTCGACGCTATTTTGCAAGCTTTGATCGTCGATAAACGCAACCCCTCAAGTCTGCTTCAAGAGGGGCATTGTCCCGAGCAGATCAAATTGACGATCGCCTTACTTGATCGCAGTGAATTTAAGCGTCGCCAAGCCGCACCGGTGCTACGTATCAGCGCCAAAGCGTTCGGCATGGGTCGGCGCCACCCTTTGGCCTGGAGGCGAGGTTTTTAGATGAGCGAAAAACGCGTTGTTACCCTATCGAAACTTTATACGAAAACTGGCGATGATGGCAGCACCGGCCTTGTTGGCGGAAGCCGCTGCGCAAAAGATGATCTGCGCGTCCATAGTTACGGCGAAGTCGACGAACTCAACGCCTGCTTGGGTTTGGTAGCCCAGCAAGCGGATGTTGAGCTGCGTCAAAAGGTAGAATTCGTGCAGCAGTGTTTGTTCGACCTCGGCGCCCATCTCGCCGATGGTCGAGACGATCCTAAAATAGCCCTTGGTGCTCAGGATATCGAGCAGCTTGAGTCTTGGGTAGACGCTGCTCTTGAGGGTTTGCCCATCCTCACCAGTTTTGTTTTGCCAGGCGGTGGCGAACTGGGAGCAAGGTTGCATCTTGCTCGATGTGTGGCCCGGCGCGCCGAGCGCGCATTGGTCGCCGCTAATCGCCAAGCGCCGCGTGCACCGCAGGCATTGCACTATTTAAATCGTCTCAGCGATCTGCTCTTCGCTTGGTCGCGCGCCGCTGCTCATGAGCAAGGGGCCGCTGAATTGATGTGGAAACCTAAAAATAAAGGCTGATTGGCCAGTGGGGCGACCATCCGATGGTTGTTTTGCTTGAAATCGTCGATACACGAGCCAACATGTAGCGCCTGAAGTTTTCGGAGATTCAAAAATGACCAGCTATCGCAGCCTCTCAGCCCTTGCCCTTTTGTTTGTCGCTAACGCATGCGGCGGCCCGCCAGCGGATGTTGGCGAGCGCTGCACGTCGAACGCCGACTGCTCCGCCGAGCAGACTTGTTTTAGCGGGCTTTGCCGCGGCGTTGCGGATGACGCGGGAGCGGGTGGCTTAGACGCAGGCCCCGCTCGTGATATGGGCCCAGGCGCGCCCGCACCTGACGCCGGAACCCCGCCAGCGGATACAGGCGCTACGCCAAGCCCGGATGCAGGCGACCAATGCTCCGAAGCCGATTGCCCCTGCGAAAGTGAGGGAGACTGTCCTTATACTCATTATTGCAATCGTCGTGATGGCCAATGTGCGGCGCTTCCCGAAGGGACCTGCCGTGACGACCGTAGCTGCGTAGGCCGCTGCAACATTCCTGAAGGCCGCACCGTCGGTCGCTGCATCGATTGTGAATCTGATAACGACTGTGCGGCTCAAGCGCCGCGCACGCGCTGCTTGAACAACACCTGCCGTCTTCCTGAAGGGAGTTGTGAAAACAACGCCGATTGTCCTAATGGAGGACAATGTGTCGACGGCGCCTGTGAGGGCGGCGGCGGTGGTGGTGCCTGTGACGCCCAGAGTTGCCCGCCTCCTGGACAATGTGTTCAGGATCAATGCATCGGCGGCGGCGGCGGCGGCGGCGGTTGCACCGATCATGCTGAATGCGCTCCTGCCGAGCAATGCTTGAGCGTTGCTGGCATCGGGGTTTGCATGGACCGCTGCAACGCCAGCATCATTGGTCCCATCATGTGTCAGATCAGCGGTTTGGCATGCAATATGGCCACGGGAATCTGCGAATAAGCTTTAGGGCAGGGTAATACAAAAGCCGGACTTTTGACGTTCAAGGCGAAGCGGCAAGCGCGCCTTCTTGGTGATGATGTCCAGGTCGACACCTCGCTCATCGCGAGCGCTCTCTTCGATGGCATCAACTCCACCATAGCGTCCAGCAAGCCGGCCAAGGAATTGCTGCGGGCTTTCCCCGGTGCTGCGTTGGGCCAGACTCGAAAGCTGAGCTTGGGCGTCAGAACAGAGCAGTTTATAGGCGCTGTCAGCTCGCCCTGATGCCAGGTCTCGAAGCCAATCAGCTGCAAAGCTCTGAGCGTCTTGTTGCGAGCTACAAGCCGCCAACAACAAAAGCCAAACCCTCATATTTTTTTCTCATGCCAGCGTTTGGTAAGCATCAACACCGCCGGCAAAGTTAAAAGGTCGGCGAAGAGCGCCAAGCCAATACAAAGAGCGGATAAGCGACCAAAGTCGCGCAGGCCGTTAAATTGACTCGGGATGAGCAGAGCAAAGCCCATGGCTAACATCATGGTGGTAAAAATAACCGGCCGGCCGGCGTGGCGCACAGTGGTATCAAGGGCTGCTTCAAAATCTTGAGTTTTGAGTTGCTGTCGAAAGCGAACCAAAAAGTGAATGGTATCATCGACGACGACACCCATGCACATGGCGAAAATAATAACCGTCGAGATGCGTAGCGTGAGCCCGGCAAAGGCCATCAAAGCCATGGTCGCGAGCAAGGGTAAAATGTTGGGGATCATGGCCAGCAACCCTTGGCGCCAGGAACGAAGAACCGCAATAAACACCAGAGTAATAAGCCCGAAAGCCAGAAGCAAACTGGTCATCATGTCGACGATAACCGCTCCTACAGCTTGCGTTGCCAATTTGCTGGCGCCCGTAAGTTCACCTTTAATATTACCAGGCCAGGCGGCGAGCTCGGACTCGATCCATTTTATTTCTTCGCTAAAGATCGTCGAGCCCGAATCTTTTTTCAGGCAGGCGATGCGCAGTGCTATAATTCGATTTCCGGCCAATGCAGGGCTACTCGCAGCCAGTTGTTGAACCTCGGATGATTCGTCTTCGATGAGCAGTTCGTCGTCTTCCTCGTCGGGGGCGGCGAACTCGTTTTGTGGATCATCAATATAGGCAGTCATCATCTGCTCGTTATCCATCTCGAGCATGGCAAGCAGGGCGAGGGTCTGGTCAAGGCGAGGGGGTAACTCGGAGCGACTTCCGTTTTCACCCACACCCCATAAGCCGTGCATGCTGCCCACAATATCGACGATGCTAATGCTTTTTACCCCAGCGGGGCTGGCATCAAGGCGATCTTGTAATTCGGCGATGCGCGCTAAGTTTTGCGGCGCTAACAACTCATCTCTTGGGCCCTCAAGAACGATGTCGAAGGGCATAGCGCCGGTAAATTTAGCCTCAAGAGCGTTGAGCGCTTTCTGCGTCCTATGCTCAGGGCGGATCTCTTCAAGAGCGCGAGAGAAAGGGCGTAGCTGGGTGGCGCCGAGGGTCGATAAAACGAGTAAAACGACAGAAACCCCAGCAATCCTTTTGGGGTGTGTTCGCACTAAAGCGCTCACCCAAGGCAGCAAACAGCGGTTAAGCCAGAGCGGTTCGTTGGTTGATCGCTCTGATTTTTTTGGTGGTAATAAAAGCAACATCGCCGGAACGATGGTTAGGGTGAAGAACCAAGCTAGACCGATCCCGACCGCGGCGGAGATACCGTAACTGCGCACTAATTCCACCCGAGCCACACTCAGCGAAGCGAAGCCAACGACGGTGGTTAGGGTGGTTAAAGAGACGGCGGGAAGCATGGCTAGCCAGCCATTCTTTAATGCCTGCCACGGGGGTTCTTTGGCATCGAGGCCCTCTTCGACTCGAGCGACCAAATGGATGGCGTCGCCAACCCCGATAACGAGAATGACGGTTATGGTGGAAAAGTTGATAATGTTGATCGACTGACCGCTCAAGGTCATCAGGCCTAACCACCAAACACTCGCCAGGGTGACGCTCACAAAAGGCAGCACGGCGTAGCGAAAACGGCGAAAGGCGAGCCATAAGAACAGCAGCATGCCGAGGCCTACAAATGGCTGCCGCTGCACCAACTCAGAGCGCAGGGTGGCGATGATATCATCTTGGATAAACGGAATGCCTGTGGCGTGTATTTGCAATTCCGGCTGATCTTTTTTCCACTTCGAAAAAACCTCGCGCAAGACTTTTAGATAATAAGTCCGAATCGCGTCGCTACGCAGCCCGCAGCGTACCCTCGCCATGAGCAGGGTGCTGCCGCCGTCGGCGCTGATCAGCCGCCCTTTGAGCAGGGGGTGTTCGAGCAGTTCTTGGCGGTTTTGAGTTGCTGGACCAAAACCTTCGGAGTTACGAAGGTCCTCGATCTGAACGCTTTCGCCGCGGCGTCGAAAAACCTTTGCGTTGACCAGGCTTGTTACTCGATCAAAGGCGCCTGTTTTTCCGTCTTGTTGACCGAGGCACTGTTCTCCGCTCAGCCGGTTTTTATCCTCGTCCCTAGTCTCGATAGCGATGATTTGTTGATGCAAGTTATCGAGATTTTTTAGTTGGTTAGGATCAAACCAATCACCGGGTTCACGCGTCAGCAGCAGCAGAGCGCTGGTGCTATCGCTGGTGAAGCGTTCGAGAACCCGCTGCAGCTTTCCTTGGTCTTCGCCGTCTTGAACGAAGAGTTTGGCGACCGTAAAGTCAAAGGGCACAGCTAGTGCAGCGGGACCGAAAACTGCTAGCGATAAGGCGAGCACACCGAGGATTATCGCCCAGGCGCCGATAAGAGCCGATCGCGGCGTTTTTTCGGCGTTCATCGCCGGGGGTTAGCGCTCAACAATTTTGAACTCAACACGTCGGTTTCCTGCACGCGCTGCTCGAGTTTTCTTGTCCACAAGCGGGCGCGTCTCGCCGAAACCAATCGCATCGAGAACATCTCCAGAAACCCCTTTACTTATAAGGTAGCTGCGCACCGCATCAGCACGCTTTTGTGACAAGCGCATGTTGGTACTAGAGGCGCCGACATCATCGGTGTGGCCCTCGACGAGGACTTTACGAATTTTGTTGGTGATCATCGCGTCTGCCACTTGGTCGAGCA
>JAPKCE010000002.1 GCA_028823075.1 Myxococcota bacterium | reverse complement strand
ATGTGAAAAGATTCAAGACCTGTTCCTCGCCGGAAAACAGAAGCAAGCCATCGAAGCCGTTCCTAATTCGATGATTGATGCACTTTATTTAATCGGTCCAGAAGGCCGCATTAAAGAACGCTTTCAGGCTTGGAAAGACTCCCCCGTTGGCACCTTGATGGTCGGCAGCCAAGACCCGCGGGTGATCCGCCTGCTCGCTGGAGCGATGTGAATTTTCGTCTGGGACTGGTTATTCTGCTGCTGGGATGTACAAACCCATCCCCGCAAACGTCGGTCGAACCAACCGTCGCGGCGCCAGTCCCCAAACCGGTGCCCAGTCTCGTCCCAAAGATGCAGGCTCTAGAAGCCACTTTTAAACGCCTCATCGAAGCTAACGCAAAAGGCGACCAAACGGCGGCCTATGAGGCGGCTGTTCAGTTGGAGTTGCTCGCTCAGAGCGTTCACCACAAAACCGACCTCATCGAGGGGTACGGGGCGCAATTTCCCGAGCTTGTTCTGGCACTACAAAACGCTGCAAAAGAGCTACCGGCGGCGCTTAAAGGTGGTGCTGTCGATACGATAAGGGCGCTGAGGCACCTGCATGACCAATGTCTGCGCTGTCACGATCAAGCCCCGGCAGCCGAAGGCGCCAGCGTTTGCCAATTGCTGCCCTAAAGCGCCCTTCCAAACAGCCGCCTGAGGCAACAAAGATTAGCGGCTAGCCAAGCCGCTGATGCTCAAACTGGCGCTACCGCCGTAGCAACGGTTGAGATGAAGCAATACCGGCGTCATCGCTTCCAACGCAATGGCATTGCGCAGCGGCCCGGCGTCGAGAACCGACACGTCGAGCGCGGCGAGCAAGGGCAGCGCCCTTTCGCGGTCGGCTTTGGCGCCGCAGACCAAGACGTCACCCAAAATAGGCTGGCTGAGGTCGGCGAGATGGGTATGACTGATGTGATGTAAAGCGGCCACCACACGCCCCTCCTCACCGAGCAAGGCCTGCGCTTCGAGCGCCGCCGCCTGACCCGGCGGCAAAAATACCTGGCGTACCTTGGGCGGTTGCAAAGGCACAGTGATGTCGATGAGCAGGCGCCCTTTGAGCATAGGTTTCAGCGCCAACAGCGTCGGAGCATGTGCTGAGTAAGGCACGCTCAGCAACACGAACCCCGCGCCACGAAGAGCGTATTCATAATCACCGCCGGAAATTCGTTCGTCGGCGAACTCAAGGCCCGACTCGGCGCCGCGACTGGCGCTTCGCGAGCCTAGGCGCACTTCAAACCCGGCAGCCGACCAACGCCGAGCTATGCCGCGACCCTGTTGACCACTACCACCAATTATCGCCACATGTTGCTGCATCATTCACCCGATCATTTAGCCATTTTTGCTACAGTTGACTTGACCAAAAAAGCGCCGACGGACAAGGACCAAGCGATGATTGATTCAAGCTTAAATCTTCAGGCCATCTTGGGCTTACCGACGGTTCAACCCGGTGACGACCTTGCTGCGCTATTGATTTCTGCGCTTCGGGCCCAGGGTGGGCTGCGACCAGGTGATATTCTCTGTGTCGTCTCGAAAGTCGTGGCACGCGCCGAGGACCGCTTCGTCGATTTAGCGGATGTTCGCGCCGACCCAACGGCAGTAAAACTTAGCCGCGTGGTGGCCAAGGACCCGCGGCTCGTTCACCTGATCCTAGGAGAGAGCCAGGCGGTTTCGCGGGTCGCTCCGGGGGTTCTTATCGTGCGTCATCAGCTTGGGTTTATCTCTGCCAACGCCGGAATCGACGCCAGTAATGTGGGGCGAGACGGCGATTGGGTTTTGCTTTTGCCCAAAGACCCCGACGCGTCGGCTCGGGCGCTTCGACAACGACTAGAAGAAGCTTTTGAAGCGCCTATCGGGCTCGTGATCAGCGACAGTCACGGGCGCCCTTTTCGCAAAGGTACGCAAGGCGTGGCTATCGGACTTAGTGGGCTTCCGGCTCTGCTCGATAAGCGCGGCGAGGCCGATCGCTTTGGCAAAATCCTCGAACATACGGAGCTGCCATTGGCCGACCAGATAGCGGGAGCCTGTGATTTAGTTGCTGGTGCTTCTGCTGAGGGAATCGCAGCCGTTCGCCTGCGCGGGCTTAGCTGGCAAGCCGACGAATCGGCCCGCGCCGCCGACCTCCATCGGCCGGCCACCAAGGATCTCTACGCATGAAGGTTGTGGCCCTCTCGGGCGGCGTTGGCGGGGCGCGGCTGGTTGACGGGCTCGCAGCCTCGCTCGACAGCGACGAACTGAGCGTGGTCGTCAACACCGGCGATGACTTTCGCCATTGCGGGCTATGGATCTGCCCCGATCTGGATACGGTGATGTACACCCTGAGCGGGCGTGCTCCCATCGACAGGGGCTGGGGGTTAGCCGAAGAGACAGACGCCTGTATGAACGCCCTAAAAAGACTCGGAGGACCCTCTTGGTTTCATCTTTCGGACCAAGATTTGGCTACCCATCTGCTGCGCGCAAAGGGGCTCGATGAGGGGCTCAACTTATCGCAGGTGACCGACCTTTTATTCGACGCCCACGGGCTAAAAACCCAGGTCTATCCGATGTGCGATGCGCCTCACCCCACACGCTTACTCTGCGACGGTGCTGAAATGGAATTTCAACAATGGTTCGTAGCCAACCAAGCTGAACCGGAGGTGCAAGCCGTTTGTTTTCCTGAACTCGGGGTCGCCTCGACGGCTGCGGTACGAGCGGTCGACGAGGCCGATTTAATCATCATCACCCCGTCCAACCCTTATCTCTCCATCGATCCCATCCTCAGTTTGCCGGCACTCAATGAGGCGCTCGAAAACCGTAAGGGAGCTTGCATAGCGATTAGCCCCATCGTCGCGGGGCGCGCCATCAAAGGACCTTTGGGAAAGCTTATTCCGGCGCTGGCAACCCGGCCAGCTAGCGCCGCCGCTGTGGTGGCGCATTACGGCGATTTGGTAGATGGCTGGGTGGTTGAACGTGGCGATGAAGCCGGTTTCAAGGGCCCGGTGCTGAAAACTGACACCGTGATGAAGAGCCGAGGTGATAGAAAAACCCTCGGTCGGGCTGTACTCGACTGGGCACAGCCCTTACTCTAATAACGATGAACATTTTGCTTCCCATTCGCGAGCCACGCTTCGCTAAGTCGCGACTCGCCGGCAGCTTAGACGATGCGCGACGCCACGCTTTGTATCGCCGCCTAGTGATGCGAACCGTCGGCGTCATCCAAGGCCATGCGGCAGATTTCAGTGTCTATCTGCTCTGTCCGGTGCTCGAACAAGAGGCTTGGGGAGAACTCGCCAACGTCGTCTGGGTCGACGACGATCACGCCGGCAATTTAGCCTGCGGCATAACCGAAACCTTGAGCGCTTGGAAGCCCCCGGCTGCAGTGCTCATGCCCGATTTGCCGCTGCTCAGTGAGCCGGACTTATCGGCGATGCTCAAACAAACTCAGGATCTGGTGTGGATTCCGGACCGCAGCGGGCGCGGCAGCAATGGTATGATCTGGCGCGGCGGCCCTTTGCCCTACTTAGCTTTCGGTCGCACGAATTCCATGCGCGTTCACCTCAACGCCTGCAGCGCCCCGCGCCTCTACCGTCAGGGCTTGGCCTGGGACGTCGACACCGCAGCCGATCTCGAGGGGTTGCCCGAGGCGCCGTAGGCAAAATCAGGCTCATCGCGCAAGCGCTGCCAATCACCATAATCCTCGTCCCAAGGGCGACTCGCTGCCGATGAGATTGGTCGATAAAGCGTGTCTCGCTGTTGAGCAGGCCGGCCGCTTCCAGCGATCAAATCGAGCAGTTGAGCTGGGGCCTGCATCTGACCATGGGGGGCTCCAGCCGCCGTCGAGATGGATTCGTTAACCAGGGTTCCGCCCACATCGTTGACGCCATAAGCGAGCAGCTTTTGGCTCGCCTGAAGGCCCTCCTTGACCCAACTCACCTGAAGATTAGGGATGCAATCGCCGAGCAGCAAACGGCTCGCTGCGTAAACGGCACGGCGCTCGTCGGCGCAGGGACCAGGGCGCACATCTGGGTTGCTGCTAAAAAGCGGTGCTTGGTGGTGAACAAAGGCGAGCGGGACAAACTCGGTGAACCCCCCGGTTTGTTGCTGAAGACGACGCAGAGTCAGCAAGTGACCAGCCTGATCGACGGCGCTTTCTAAATGGCCGAACATCATGGTGGAGGTGCTCGGTAAACCCAACTCGTGAGCATGGCGAATGACATCCAGCCACTGGGCACTGGTTATGCGTCCGACCGCCAGCCTTTTTCGGATGGAATCATCGAGTATTTCCGCTGATGTCCCGGGGATACTATCGAGCCCAGCCCGCTTTAAATCGGCAAGGAAATCGCGCACTTTTATGCGGCTCTGACGGGCGCCGTGTTTGATCTCCTCGGGCGACCAGGCATGCAGATGGAGTTCCGGGCAGGCTGTTTTAAGGCTCTCGGTGATGCGCAGATAACCGGCCGCATCGAGTTCGGGAACCAACCCCGCTTGGACGCAGATCTCAGTGGCGCCCATGGCCCGCGCTTGCTCGGCGCGTCGGATGATCTCATCGAGCGGTAAAAAGTAACCTTTACCGCCGCGCAAATCGTCAGAAAACGCGCAAAAGTGACAACGCTTAATACAGACATTGGTGAAGTTGATGTTGCGGTTGACGACGTAGGTTACCACCTCGCCCACCTGAGCTTTGCGCATTTTATCGGCGGCTTGCCCCATGGCTTCGAGCTGCTCGCCGCGGGCGCTTAGCAAGGCACTAGCACCAGCCAAAGTTGGTTCCTCGCCCGCGAGAGCAGCGGCTAAGGCAACTGAAAATTTCATAGCGTCACCGACAATCGAGCTTGAGCGGCCTCGACGGCTGGTCGCAGGCCGTCGTCAAGCCAACCCTCGCGACCAATGAAGCCTCGGTGCAGCGGTAAACGCGCCTGCAATTCAAAACCGGCTCGCGCACAGCGCTCGGCCAGGGTATCAATATGCGGCCAAGAATAACCGGGGTTGATGAAATCCGGTGTCAACGGTGAGATGCCACCAAAATCATTGATGCCGGCATCGATAAGCCCCTCAATAGCGCCGGGCGCCAAATTTGGCGGAGCCTGAATCGTTACCGATTCGGGTAACATCATGCGCGCCTCGGCGATGGTATCGAGCAACATATCGAGAGGTGCCTCCGGCTGTTCCTGCATGGGCGTCCCGGCATGCGGCCGAAAAGGTTGCAGAATTAATTCTTGTAAATGCCCAAACCGGTCCTGTAATTCAGCCAACTCATTGATGCTCTGCGAGCGCTCACTGGCGGTCTCACCGATACCGATGAGCAGCCCCGAGGTGAACGGGATTTTCTGACGACCCGCCTCTTCGATCATCGCCAGACGGCTCGCCGGTTTTTTATCGGGAGCCTGGTGATGGGGCAGCCCAGGTTCGCATAAGCGATCGGCGCTGGATTCGAGCATAAGACCCATACTGACGTTACTGCGGCGTAAAACAGCCATCTCGCCAGCTTGTAAAATCCCGGCGTTGGTATGAGCCAAAAGCCCCCGAGAGAGAGCCTCTTCACTAATCCAAGCGAGGTACTCGGTGATGCCGTCAAAGCCCCAAGTTTGCAGCAACCTTTGGTATTTTACAAAGCTCCCTTTGGGCGTGTCGCCAAGGCAAAGAAGCGCCTCGAAACAACCGACCTTATGCGCAGCGTCCAGCGAACGCCGGCAATCATCAGGGCTCATCGTATGTTCGCCGGGCTCGCCGGGCGAGCGCCTAAAACTACAGTAACCGCAACGGTTTCGACAAAGGTTGGTGACGGGTAAAAATACCTTTGGGCTGTAGGTGAGCACCTTGCCGTAGCTCCGGTCTCGGCGCTCTTGGGCCTTGGCTCTAAGGCTGCTTTTCATCGTTGTCCTCACCACTCACCTCGAGCACTAAAAATCCCACCCGACGGTTACGGCGGCGCGCCCGACGGCCACGCCTTTTATCGATGGGCATGCTCCAGCCATAACCTTTTGCCTCAAGCAATTTAGGCGCAACACCCAAGGCGATAAGGGCCCTCATGACCTCATCGGCGCGCTTCTGGCTCAAACGTCTGTTGGCGGCACGCCGACCGCTCTTATCCGTGTGCCCTTCGATGCGTAGTTTGGCGATCTCTGGGTGCTCTTTAATGAGTTTAGCGATGAGGTCGATGGTCTGAGTGGAGCGCGGCGCTATGGCCCAATGATGCCTGCGAAAGTGAATGCGCGCCTTGATTCGATGCGGCTTCATGCGCCTAATCTCAAGCACCGCCTTTTCGGGACAACCGTCTTCATCATCAACGCCGTTCATGGTTTCCGGCTCATTCGGGCAGTCATCGTCGCCGTCGAGCAGACCATCGCCATCGTTGTCCGGTTCAGGACAACCGTCGCTATCTTGCCATTTGTCCAAGTCTTCGGGCTGCCGCGGGCATTGATCGTCCGGGTCTAAAATCCCGTCAAAATCGGAGTCGGGTTCGGGGCAGCCATCATCATCGGCAATGCCGTTGATGTTCTCCGGCACCATCGGGCATTGATCCTTAACATCGACAACCCCATCCCCGTCGTTATCCAAGTCCGGACAACCATCAACGTCTTGAAACCCGTCGAAGTCTTCAGGTTTTTCTTGGCATGCATCGTCATCGTCATGAATACCGTCGCGATCTTTATCCAAATCCGGGCAACCATCGCTGTCCAGATGGCCGTCGAAATCTTCCGGTTTTTTCGGACATTGATCGGCCTTGCCGCGCAACCCGTCGCCATCAAAGTCTGGCGGCCGCCGATAGTTAGCCTGAAGCGCCGCTAGGGCGGCAAAACGTGGCTGTCCTGGGCGACTGCTTAGCGGCTGGACGAAGGCTACCGGTAGGCGGATCCCACCGAAGCGAAGCTCGACCCCGAGGCGCGAGGTTAACGCTACGGCGGGCGCCCCACCGAGGCGCAGATCGGCCTCGGCGAGCAAGGCCCAGTCCACATCTTTAGGGGCGTAGCGGAGCCCGGCCGCAAGGCGTAAATGATCGTCGAAAAATGCTGTAAACAGGGGGCGGGCGGGCTCGACATAATAGCCAACCTGGGCGCTTATCTGTAAGGATTTTTGCTGCCAACCGAGCACCGCGTCGATTGCCCCCGCTAAAGCGCCTCGGCCGCTGTATGCCTGATCATCGCCGAGGGGTAAATCGATGGCCAGCACCAGAGCTGAGCTCCAAGGTTTAGCGAGCCAAGGGCGCGACCACTTGAGCCAAACCTTAGGGTCCATCGGGCCAGACTCTGCGAGCGAACCGGTTCGGTAGCCTGGAAACTCAGCCCGCTGGTCGAGTAGGTAGGGAAGCGACAAACCGAGCTGCATATGGCGCGGCAACCCCAAGGCGAGAGAAGCCGAGGCCTGGCGACGATAAGCGACGATTGAACGCAGCGTTTCCCCGCCTTTAACCTCGCGCAACGGCTCGCTCGAATGAGACAAAGCCAGAGCCAAATGCCAGCGCCAGCTCTGCACTGACCGAGCCTGCCAAAGGCTGATAAAGGGCGAGCCGTCGAGTGCCGCCTGAACGGGCTCAAGCATCAAATTGGTGCGACGAGCATCGTCGTTTCCGGCAGCGAAGAGCAGCGACGGAAGCAAACAAAGCAACAGAATTAGGCGCATAAACGGCGCCTTCGGAGAACCAAAATAGCCAGAAGAAACAGAACCGAGCTAGCATCAAACTCGGCGCAATTACAGCCTCCTACGAGATCACCGCGCAGTTGCCCGACAAAGTCATCGCTGGGGTCGAGCGGGTTCGAAGCATGAACAAGTACCTCCAAACCATCATCGGCGCCGCCGCCGTCGCTGTCGGCGAGCAAGGGGTCGCTGCCGACCTCAAGCACTTCGCGACCGTCGGACAAGGCGTCGCCATCGCTATCGGCCAAAAGCCGGTTGGTTCCAGCGCCGAGCTCGTCTTCGTTGAGCAAGCCGTCGCCATCGGGGTCGGAGCCAAAGTCATCGTCGCCGAGCAGCGGGTCCGTGCCATCGCTAAGCAGTTCATCAGCGTCGCTGCGCCCGCCCCCATCGCTGTCGGCGCGCGCCGCTAAGGTCTCGCCATCGTCAACGCAGCCGTTACGGTTTCTATCTTCAAAAGCGTCGCCAAGGCCATCACCGTCGCTGTCGACTTTTAGCGGGTCGGAGCCCTGGGCCTGCTGGCAACCGGCCGGCCTCACCTCAGCACCGTCGAGCACACCGTCGCCGTCGCTGTCGGGATCGTTCGGGTCGGTCTCATCGGCTTGCCTGAGGCCATCGCCGTTAGCGTCTTCAAAACCATCGCTCAAGCCGTCGCCGTCGCTATCGGCAAGCGTCGGGTCACTTGTGGTCGCCGGGTCGGCATCCAATTCGGCGAACCCCGCTTCGAGACCGTCGCTCAGGCCATCACCGTCGCTGTCGGCGCTTAGAGGGTTGCTGCCAAGAGTCTTCTCAACACCATCACTGAGTCCGTCACCGTCGCTATCCGGGCGCAGGGGGTCAGTCTCGCCCGACCCGACTTCCCCGTCAGCGTTCTCATCTTCTTGTCCATCACTCAAACCGTCGCCGTCGCTATCGGCGAGTAAAGGGTTCGTTTCGTTTTCGTCGGTGCGCCCGTTGCCGTTACGGTCTTCTTGCGCATCACCAAGGCTGTCACCATCGCTGTCGCTGGCCATCGGGTTGCTGCCGCCGCCACAGCCGGCGCCCTGCAAATAAGCGCCCTGCCCACCTTCTGCGAGCGAGACTTCGATGGCATCGCTCAAACCATCGCCATCGCTGTCGGTGTTGCATAAACTGCTGGCATTAGCCTGGCCTGCGCAGCGCAACAGAACTTCTTGGCGGTTGCTGAGGCCATCGCCGTCGGCATCTTGGTCGGCGTCTTCTGGCAAGATTGGGTTCAACGGGGAGCGCTCGCAGGCCGGGTCGAGCGCCGCGTCGAGTTCGACTTTATCCGAAAGACCGTCGCCGTCGCTGTCTGCGGACGCGGCGTCGGTTTCGCCCTCCGACACGTCCCATCGGCCATTGGCATTGGCATCCTCTAAACCGTCAGCAATGCCATCGTCATCGCTGTCGGGGTCGAAAATGTTTGTTGTCGATGCCCCCCCATCGGCGTCGGCGCGAAACACCGCCATGTCGGTATCCCCATGATGTGCCGGCAGAAGCGACAGTTGCGGCTCAATCAGTCCGTATTCCTGTCCGTCGAGCAGACCATCGCCGTCGGAATCGGCGGAGGCTGGCGGAAAAGGACTAAACCACCCCTCGGGTCTTAACCTCAGCTCAGAACCGTCGAGCAGACCGTCATCATCAGTGTCGGCGTCCATCGGTTTAGTATGAAAAAACAACGTTTCCGAAGAATCTGAAAACCCGTCGCCGTCGCTGTCGTAAATTCGCCTATCCGAATGCGAAACCTCATTTTCATAGCGATCCGAGAGCCCGTCACGATCCGAATCCAAAAGATGGTCCAACGGGTCATTTGCGGCTGTTTGGTCGGATAATTCCACCGCATCGTAAATGCCGTCACCGTCACTGTCTCGAAGGCAAGGAGAGGATAAAGAGTCTTCGGATAATTCCAGCGAGTCCGACAGACTATCGTTATCGGAATCGGAGTATAATGCGCTCAAACAGATGTACCGAGGCTGCAAAGCCAACTGAACTTCACGCCCATCGCTCAGGCCATCACCATCGGTATCGGGATTAAAAGGGTCGGTCGCCAAACGCCGCTCACTACCATCGCTCAGCCCATCATCGTCGCAATCGGCGTCATTCGGGTCGGTCTCACCGGCGCCGCGATCATAGACCCCGTCGCCATTCAGATCCTCCTCGCCGTCGAGCAGGCCATCGCCATCGCTATCGGCGTTCCAAGGGTCCGTGCCGAGCGAGCCTTCGTTGTAGTCGGTGACACCGTCCTCATCGCTGTCGAGCAAATCGTCTTCAGGGCGCAAAGGATCGGTCTGATCGCTGTTTATTTCTTGGCCGTCGTCAATGCCCCCGCCATCGCTGTCGGAGTCGAGTGGGTTTAAACCGAGCTCTAATTCGCGACCGTCATGAAGACCATCGGAGTCGCTATCAGCCTGAGTCGGGTCGGTGCCCAAGTCTGCTTCCTGAGCATCGCTCAAACCATCGCCATCGCTGTCGGCGCGCAGGGGGTCTGTGGCCGGCTCAGCCGCGACTTCGTCGCCATCACCTAGACCATCGCCATCGCTATCAGCCTGGTTAGGGTCGGTACCCAAAGCCAGTTCCTGGGCGTTTGTAAGCCCGTCCCCGTCGGCATCACCAGCGCCGCTTTGCGCATTCATCGAACCAAAATTGAGCATTTCCCAAACGTCATCAAGCCCGTCGTTGTCCCGGTCGACGGCCAGCGATTGAGAGGCAGCGAGCAGAAGCACGCAGACCAGTGCGCCGCGCAGCGTCCGTTTGATGATCATAAAAAGCTCCCCGGGCTAAGGACTGTGGGGGTAAGGCCGGTCGCTGGCAATATGCTTTACTCGGAGATTGACGTTCAGACCTCGCTTTACAAAGACCCCACGCTGCACCAAATCATCGCCACTCGATAAGGGGTTTCTATGCGCATCCTGTTTTTGGCGCTTGGTCTGGCCGCAAGTGGTTGCAGTAAAGCTACCCCTACGACGGCGCCCAACAAACCCGCGGCGGTGGCCAAACCGGTGCTCACAATTTACAGTGGCCGCAGTGCGCTTCTCGTCGAGCCCTTGCTGCAAAAATTTGCCGAAGCGAATGGTATCGAAGTCAAAACTCGCTTTGATAAAAGCAGCGAGGCTTTGGCAAACCGCCTGGCGATGGAAGGGGTAAAGAGCGACGCTGACCTCTTCTTCGCGCAGACCGTGGGCTATTTAAGTTTACTTGGCGAGCAAGGTTTGTTGCGCAAACTCTCCGATCCCTTGCTGCGTCGAGTGGCCCCGGATAAACGCAGCGATAAGGGGTTATGGGTCGCCACCTCCGGGCGTTTGCGGGTGATGGTCTACAGCCCCGAGCGGGTTAAAAACCTACCCAAAACACTTTTTGAATTGGCCGATGCACGCTTCGCCGGACGCGTCGGCTGGGCTCCTGGAAACGCTAGCTTTCAAGCCCACGTCTCGGCACTTCGCAGCCATTGGGGCGAGGCCAAGACCACGACCTGGCTGAAGGCTATGCAGGCGAACAAACCGGCAGTTTACCCCAAAAACTCACCGCAAGTTCGCGCCGTCGATATGGGGGAGATCGATATCGGTCTGGTCAACCATTACTACCTTCATAAACTGCGCGCTCAAAACCCGGGTCTGAAGGCTGCCAACGCGCATTTTGTCCTACCTGGAGACGCCGGAAACCTGGTGATGCTGGCCGGGGTTGGCATTCCAAAGAGCAGTAAACACCCACAACTCGCCGAACAGTTAATCGAATTTCTATTGAGCGATGAAGGCCAAAGTTACTTTGCCCAAAAAGCCTATGAATACCCCAGTGTACAGGGGGTTCCGCTGCATAAGGATGTACGCCCTGTCGAAGGTATTGTGCTCAAAATGCCACAGGCTGCTCTCACCGATTTGGCGGCAAGCCTTGCTTTGTTGCGCCGGCTTCGCCTTCAGTAAGGCATGAGCCCAAAACCGCCAGCGAGAAACCCCGCCATAATCGCCGCGCTGCTGTTCTGCGGGGTGGTGGTCGGACTGCCTTTCGCAGGCATAGGGCTCGCCCTACGAAACCCCTTCGGGCTGATCCCGGCGCCGCCGCTCGAATGGGCGCGTTTGCTCAGCACGGGTTGGCGCAGCTTGGCGCTTGCCCTTGGGGTTGCTAGCGCCTGCTTGCTGCTCGGTACGTTTTTCGCCTTTGTACAGATACGCTGGCGCTTTCGCGGCTCAAACCTGCTCACCCGGCTCACGGTGCTGCCGCTGGTCTTACCAAGTTTTCTGCTCGCAGCGACCTTGCGCGAAAGTTTTGCGCCCTTAGGTCCCGTCGGTAAAACCCTTGGCTTCCAAGGCCGTTTCGAAGGGATGCTACCTGCCTTGCTGGTGTTAATTCTCTGCTGCACGCCCTATGTGCAGTTGATTGTCGCCGCGGCCTTGCGCCAGCTTCCTGCCCAAAGCGAAGAAGCGGCGCGCAGTTTAGGCGCTAGCCAAAGCCGTGTCCTGCTCAGAGTTCTGTTTCCCGGACTGCGACCCGCCCTCGGTTTTTCCGCCCTATTAGTTATGGTCTACGCGCTGGCAGATTTCGGCGCTGTGGCCGTTCTCGATGCCCGCGTGCTCACTTTTGAACTCTATCAATTCGTGGGTCGCGGCGGGATTCAAGCGCCGCTCATGGGCTTGTTGCTTTGCGCCTTCGTGATTCCTCTCATTCTCATCGGCCGCGGTCTGACCGGAAGCGGTGCCAATTTGAGCCAGGCGCGCAAACGCTGCGTCGAGCCTTGCAGTCCAACACTGATACAGCGTCTGACGGCGCTCATTCTGATCGGGTCTTACCTGGCGCTGGCGCTGGTTCTGCCAACCGCTATGTGTTTGCAGATGGCCTTCTCGGGTGAGCTAACCGCGCCGATTTTACGCCCGCTCGCAACGACGTTGATGCTCGGAATTTTTGGAGGCTTGCTGACCTTAATGCTGGGCGGCCTGCCGGCGGCCTTGGTCACAGCTTCCAAGAAATCGCAACGCTCCTGGCTTGAGCTTGCGACTTTTCTAGCCAGCGGTGTGCCGGGCGTTCTCGTCGCTTTCGGGCTGTTGCAGTTGATGCTGCGGCTCCCCAGCGGTAACTTGAGGGATTTTGGCGAAGGCGGCTTGCTGCTGCTCTTTGGTTTAGCGATGCGCTTTTCGAGCCACGCCTATGCTGCCCTAAAGCCCGCGCTATTAACCGAAAGCGACAGCCCGATCGAGGCGGCGCGCAGCTTGGGTGCCTCGCCGTGGAGACGTTTTTGGACTTTGCGGCTGCCGGGTTTAACGCCTGCTCTTATGGCTGGGTTTCTGCTCAGCTTCATCGCCATCGTCAAAGAGTTACCGATTACGATCATGCTGCTTCCTGCGGGCGAAAGCAGCTTGGCAACGCGTATTTTTGATGCTCATGAAGACGCGCATCTAGCTGATTTGGGCGTTTCAGCTTTGACCTTAATCGGCATGGTGCTCGCGGCCCAGGCCCTATTGCGACGATGGGAACGCTGATGAACGAAATGCTCAACCTCGACTCTTTGTGTTTAGCTTACGACGGCGAGGTCGTGGTCAAAGACGCTTCGCTGGCGATTGGCGCCGGCGAGATCGTCGCCCTGCTCGGTCCTTCCGGCTGTGGGAAAAGCAGTATTTTGCGCTGCATCGCCGGGTTCCTTGCACCCCAATCTGGCGAACTCTCACTTTACGGCAAAACGTTAAGCCCAGATCGTCCTGCCGAGAAGCGCGGCCTAGGAATGGTGTTTCAGGACTTTGCGCTATTTTCGCATCTCAACGTGCGACAAAACATCGCCTTCGGCCTGCACGGCAAAGGCAATTCTAAGTCCCGTGTTGATGGCCTGATCGAGCGGTTTGGGCTGGGCGATTTGGCACATCGACTCCCGGCTGAGCTGTCCGGCGGGCAGCAGCAGAGGGTCGGGCTTGCTCGCGCCTTAGCTCCGCGCCCCAAACTGTTGCTTCTCGACGAGCCCTTCGCCAACTTAGATGCTCAAAGGCGCAAGGACCTGGGCTCCTGGACCCGCGCACAACTCAAAGCCGAAGGCGCCGCCGCCCTGCTGGTGACTCACGACCGAACTGAAGCGATGGCCCTGGCCGACCGTATCGCGGTGATGCACGGCAGCCCCGGTGAACTGCTGCAAACCGGTAGTGCCAAGGAGCTCTACGAGCGCCCGAAAGCTAGCGCCGTGGCTCGACAAATGGGCGAGGTGCTCATCGTCACCGGGCGCGCTTCGGACCGCCAAGCTCGTTGCGCGCTAGGCGAGTTCGAGCTTTGTGAAGAACGCCAGGGCTCGGTGCAATTGCTTCTGCAAGCCGAGAACTTGGAGTTGCAAGAAAACCCACAGGGTGCGCTGCGCCTTGAACACAGATTTTTCGCCGCGGGATGCTGGCAACATACTTTGAGCTACGACGGCCAAAGTATTCAGGTGGCGAGCGCTGACCAGTTCGAAGCGGAGCGCTGTGATGTCCGCGCCCGCTCTCCGCTGTGGGCTCTTTAGAATTATTTTTGCCCGGCATGCCCGGCGATGATCGCCGAGACAACCGAGGGGTCGGCCAGCGTCGAAACGTCGCCTAAATCCGTATAATTGCCCTGCGCGACCTGGCGTAAAATTCGCCGCATAATCTTGCCACTACGGGTTTTCGGTAAGCCGGGAACGCGCTGGATGGTATCAGGAACAGCGATGCCACCGATGGCCTTGCGAACACAGGCGCACAAGGCCTTCTCCAACTCATCACCGAAACCGTCAGCACATTGGATGTAAACGTAAATTCCCGTTCCTTTTATCGCATGCGGGCAACCGACAACCGCGGCTTCGGCGACGCCCGGGTGGGCGATCAGGATGGCTTCGACTTCGGCGGTGCCGAGCCGATGCCCTGAGACGTTAATGACATCGTCGACCCGGCCGGTGATCCAATAATAGCCGTCGGCGTCACGTCGACAGCCGTCGCCAGTGAAATAGCGGCCCGGAAAGCGACCAAAATAGGTTTTAGCAAAACGCTCATGGTCACCGTAAATGGTGCGCGCCTGTCCCGGCCAGGAGCGCGCCAAGCACAGGTTTCCAGAGGCCTCACCCGGCAATTCCATACCCTCATCGTCGACCAGTAAAGGCTCGATACCGAACAAAGGCAAAGTCGCCGAACCCGCTTTAGTCGGTGTCACGCCGGGTAAAGGGCTGATTAAAATACCGCCGGTTTCGGTCTGCCACCAGGTGTCAACCACCGAGCAGCGTCCCTCGCCGACACAGTCGTGATACCATTGCCAGACCTCGGGACTGATGGGCTCGCCCACGGTTCCAAGAACACGCAAACTCGAACGGTCATGGGCCAGCACCGGGGCATCGCCCTCACAAGCGATGGCGCGAATTGCCGTTGGAGCCGTATAAAAACTACTCACCTTGAGGTCTTCGACCACTTGCCAGTAACGCGACGCATTGGGGTAGAGGGGCGTCGATTCGAACATCACGGTGGTGGCGCCGTTGGCTAGCGGGCCGTAGATTATATACGTATGTCCGGTGACCCAGCCGATGTCGGCAGCACAAAAATAGACATCATCGGGACGCAAATCAAAGACCATCTCATGGGTAAAACCGGCGTAGAGCATATAGCCGGCTGTGCTGTGTTGTACGCCTTTGGGTTGGCCGGTTGAGCCGGACGTGTAGAGGATGAACAGCGGGTCTTCGGCGTTCATGCAAACGGGTTCAAACCGCGCCGGCGCGGCGCTCAACAGGGGGGCAATCCAACGGTCTCGCCCGGGCTTCATAGCCACTTTGGCGCCGCTCCTTTTAACCACAAGCACCGTCTCGACGCAGGGGCATTGCTCAACGGCAGCGTCGGTAATCTCTTTGAGTGGCACGCGCTTTCCACCGCGCAGCCCCTCATCGGCGGTGATCACCAAGGCGCATTGAGCGTCGACAATACGATCGCGCAGAGCAGCCGCCGAAAAGCCAGCGAAGACGATGGAATGAATGGCGCCGATGCGCGCACAGGCGAGCATCGCCACAGCAAGTTCTGGGACCATCGGTAGGTACAAACAGACTCGGTCGCCTCGCTCCACACCTTGCGACTGGAGTAAATTCGCCATGCGGCAGACCCGAGCATGCAGGTCATTATAGGAGATGTGCTCGTATTCGCCGGGCTCGTCTTTGGCCCAAATAATAGCGGTTTTCTCGCCTTGAGCTGCCAAGTGACGGTCTAGGCATTGGACCGACGCGTTGAGTTGCCCATCGGCAAACCAGGTAAAATCGAGATCTTTGAACCCGCCCTGCAAAGCCACGCTCGGCGGGCGCATCCAGGTTAAGCGCTGCTGCGCTTTCTCGAGCCAAAAGGCGTCGTTGTTGGACAGTGATTCTTCGTAGGTATTTTTATAGTCTTGCATCGGCACCCCTTGCGGCGGTTTCCACTTAAACGTTGTCGAGTTCTTCGAGTTGCAGGGCATACAACCGCGCTACCACGCGCGCCGTTTTGCCGATGGCGGCGACCCGCTCAGGCGTCGTGGCCACACGGTCGAGCATGGTATAAAAGCGCTCCATATGGCTCTCGTCGTTGACCCCGTGATAACCCAAAAAGGTCGTCGCGTTTTCAGGCAAGCCGGTCAGTTCACAGATGCGCGCCGCCCAACTGCTGGCCATTTTCTCGCCCAAACCTTCGATAATAAACATCGCGCCGAGCATATCCACCGGATTGGGCTGAGTCGCCTGATGCATCAAAAAGGCGGCTAAGGCCTCGGAGCCGATGTTGCGCTCACCGGCTTGAATCGCTTCGAGTTCGCCGCCGGCGCGCACATAGTCTTGTTCCAAAATTTCATAGTCACGATGCTCGTCTTTGGCATGGCTGATGATGATGGAGCGCACATCGGCGTGGTGGCGATCAAAACTCGATGCTGCTCGGGTAATCCAGCGCGCCCCTTCGACGACTTGGGCGCGTAAATTGAAGAGTAAACGCTGGTAATCCTGCACCGAAAACGTTCCGGTATCGAGCCGTCGAAGCACCGGAACTTTGGCCAGTCGTCGTTCGAAGTCGGTCCAGGTCCGAATCAGTCCGCGCAGGGTTTCTTGGGCAAAAGGTTGCAGCTCGCTCATGCGGCCTCCACACAGGTTAGTTGCATATAAACGGTATTAAAACGCCCGGATTCCGGGACATGACAGAACACGGTCTCACCTGCCTGAGCTTTGCCCGACTGCAAAAATTCATCGAGCATAATGAACATCGCCGCACAGCCCGTGTTTCCCTTGGTATACAGGTTGGTAAACCAGCGTTCCTCTGGGACCATGGCGCCAGCTTTGCTGAGCATGTCGACGATTTTCCCGCGAAAATAATGTGAGCTGTAGTGGCAGAGAAAATGATCGATTTTGGGCACATCGACGACCCCTTCTTCGATCAGCGCAAGGAAGCCGTCGACGCCGAGTTTGACGATATGCTCGAGCAGGCGAACGTCTTGGCGAATCAATAAGGCACCATCGATCTCGGCCTCGGCGTAGGTCTCGTAATCCTGCCAAGCTTTCGGCGCATTCTCGCCCTTGCCGGAATTGCCCACGCTCATGCAGACCGGGTAGGAGTCAGCATGCGAAAAACTGCGGATCCAATCGATGCGCAAGCTCAGACCGCGGCTTGCCGGCTTGTCGGCAAGCAACAAAGCACCGGCTCCGTCACTGAGCATCCAACGCAGAAATTCAGCATTAAAATCGAGACCGCGCTGAGCGCCGATGCTGTCGCTGGCGGCCTCGTAACGCTGACGTTTGAGCAAACGGCTGCAAAGCTCCGAAGAGATCACCAAGGCCGTCGATTGGTCGCCCAATTTGATGGCATTAAAAGCGCCTTTAAGAGCCATCATGGCGCAGCTACAAATACCATGAGTGGTGAGCAGTTCGACCCGCGGAATCTCCAGCCCTGCCTGCACCTGGCTACCAAAACCGGGCAGCACATAATCGCCTTGCGTGGTGGCCACCGCCAGCATGCCGATATCCCTAGGCTCGAGCCCGGCACGTTCCAAGACGAGCTTTCCTGCGGCCACCGCCATCTCTTCGTTTTGCACCGTCGTTTGTTGCTGCTCATCGATGGCGTAATGGCGGGTGATGATACCGTTTGATTTTAATATGCGCCTTTTGAGTTTACTGGGCTTGCCATGAACCCGGCCTAAAACCGTTTCGATGCGTTCATTGTCGACCGGCTCACCGGGTAGAAAACAGGCGCTTTGGGTCAAGTAAACGCTCATGCGTCACGTTCTTTCATGCGTTTTTCATAGCTCCAGCAGCGGTACATTTCTTCCATATAGGGAACCAGTCCGAAGATGAACGAGCCGACGACGAGGAAGGGCAGGTAAAAGTTGTTTCCGCTCAGGGGCTCGCTGCGTAAAACCAGCGCCATACCCCCGGTCCAATCCAGAGTGATCATATCCAAAAAGACGTCCCACTTTCGAACTACGACCAGAGCGAAGAGGTACAAAGGCAGGCTGGACAGGTAGGTGTGAGCGTGAGTTTCCCAGTGGCTAATATGGCGCCGAGACGAGGCCCAAACGATGTCCATATGGGCGACAATTTCGTGGGTAATGAGCACGAACAAACAGAGCAGAAGAATGGTGATATTAACCTCAAAGAACATGCATAAAAAAATCGGTGCGCCGATCTGCACGCCCATAACGAAGTGGATAACGCTTTCGCGCAGCCCGCTGGTCTCTTCGATTTTAGTTAGGCGGTGGCAGTTCCAGTCGACCAAAGCGGCAAGGCTCCAAATCGGCAGCATCACATAGAGAATAAGATATAAAACCAACTTGCTGGCCTCTAGTTCGTGCATAATAACTCCCCCTAGAACAGGCTAGGCATATGGCAAAACTCGCAGCTTCTCGCTAGGGGTCTTGTGGCGGCGAGTGGTGAGCCGTTAAAAGTCATAAAGGAGATGCGCATGGCGAAGCAGCGAGACATTTATCTACAAGCGATGGCGGTCGACAACTCGCTGCCCATCGATCCCGACGCCGTCGATCTTTGGGCACGCGATCTCGATAACCCCTTACGCTGGTCGGTCATGCCCTGGCTGCGTTTGTTCCTGGCTGTTTTCCTGCATTTAACTTGGGCCTTTAAGCGCATGTCGCCGATTCAGTTCTCAGCCCACGGCTATCTGCAATTCATGATCTGCTGGTTCTGTAAACATTTCGTCAGCCCGGAGGGCAACCGGCTGATCCTGCGGCACTTCGCCACCGAATCGAACATTTTGAACTTCCTCATCGACAATACCAAACCGGGGCTCGAACCGCTCAAGCTCTACCCAAGCATGCTCGCCGATTTAATGACCAACACCTTTGTGGACCACGATCAGGAGTTGTTTCGCGTGTTTCGTGACTTGGGCAGTTGGGACCCGAGCGAATGGCCCAAGCCGCATAGCGAACTCAAGTGGGACCATTGGCGAGAGATTGATGTGAAATACGACACCAGCCATAAAAAGTGGACTCAGGTTCTGGATTTCGAAACCGGACATGTGTTGTTCATGTGCATGTTTTGTCTATTTTTGACGCGTGAAGAATACCGCGGCGCGATCAACGGCTTTAATCTGGATCAATCGATGGCGTTGCGCATCGCCAAAATGGTCGATGACCCGTCGATCATCGAGATGGCCTACAACAAATATCCGATGTATTTGCTGGGTCCATGGAACCTCACGCAGCGCTTCCTTATGCACGGGTTTTTCACCGAGCATCTCAACGCCAGGCTGGAACAGATACGGCAGCAACAAGCCGCATGAAGGCGCTGCGCTTTAGCGAAGACCTTTGGGCATTGACCTACCTTGCGGCGACCAGCGCGCTGTTGCTGGCTCAGTGGAATTTAGCGCAGCCCTACCTTCCCCTCATCGCCCTGAGTTGTCTCATGGCCTACGGCGTCGGCTGCATTTTACACAACCACGCCCACCTCTCGATGTGGCGTCATAAAACGCTCAATACTTTGACCGATTACTGGATCATCCTGCTGCGCGGTGATGGCGTTTATTCCTGGCTTCCCACCCATGTGCTCAACCATCATCGCTTTGCCAATAAACCGGGCGATATGACGCTCACTTACCGCCTCACCGAGCGCAATAACCTGTTCAATTTAATTGGTTATACGGCGCAAGGGCTGGCCTATTACCTGGTCGCAACGCTGCGTTATATTGCTTCTTTTCGCAGCCAAATGCCGCGGCGCTTTATTTACTTGATCAGTCAGATTGCGCTGCATGTCTGCTTTGTCGGCGGCGCCTTGTTTCTCGATGCGCGCAAAACACTGCTGTTTATCCTGATCCCGCAGACTTTCGGCCTAATCGCCATGGTCGCCACCGGCTATTTTCAACACCATCACACCGATGAAACCTCCGAATTCAACTTTGCGCGAAACTTTACCGGTAAGCTTAACAACCTCATGCACTTCAACCACGGCTTTCACACCGTTCATCATCTGGACATGGGGCTGCATTGGAGCGAATGGCCAGCAGCGCATCGAGCTTTGGAGCCACAAATGGAGCCCTGTTTGAATCAGCCGAACCTGCCTTGGTATATGGTTAGAACTCTGATTTTGGCACCGTTGAGCCCGCTCGTTGCTAGCCGAGATTTACGCCGTGAACGCCTAACTATTAACGATGAGCCCGGCTGACCTGCCTGAGTCTCACAGGTATTAAACCCGGACAGGAGGCGTACGATGTCAAAACGATTGGCTAAAGAAACCACTCCAACCGTCGCGACGCTCGACGATCTAGCCAGCTTGGCAAACTACTCGCTCATGGACACGCTCAACTGCGATCCTGACGCGCAAGCAAACGGCGCCAACCACGCGCCGCGGCAAGTCTTCACGGGCCACTATGTCCCCGTCAATCCCACGCCAATAAAAGACCCCGAATACGTCGCCCACAGCAAAGACTTGTTTCGCGAACTTGGCTTCGCCGACAGCTTGGCACAGTCGGCCGACTTCATGCGCGTGTTCTCCGGCGACATTTCGCTCGTTCCGGAGCCGATGCGCAAGGTCGGTTGGGCGACGGGCTACGCACTGTCCATCTTCGGCAGCGAATACCACGAGCAATGTCCATTCCGAACCGGCAACGGATACGGCGACGGTCGCGCAGTTTCCGTGCTGGAGGCAGTCATCAAGGGTAGCCGCTGGGAAATGCAGATGAAAGGTGCCGGTCGCACGCCATACTGCCGCGGCGCCGACGGTCGCGCCGTCCTGCGGTCGAGT
The DNA here is from genome assembly GCA_028823075.1 of Myxococcota bacterium. Lineage (GTDB taxonomy): Bacteria > Myxococcota > UBA4151 > UBA4151 > UBA4151 > CACGMS01. Next base: position 558 of record JAPKCE010000002.1, on the reverse strand, counting down.
ATCCGCGAGTTCCTGGCACAAGAGCACATGCAGGCGCTCGTCGTTCCAACGTCACGGGCGCTGAGTTTGTACGTTTCGAAAACCGAGAAGGTCAGGCGGGCGTGGTATTCGGAGGGCTCGCGCTCCCGGGACCCCGACAGGCTGATATCGGAGGCAGTCGCGATCTCGACGCGCGTCGCACCATCATTTATTCGGGTCGGCCAGCTCGAGCTCTTCGGTCGCCGTGCCCGCAAGCAAGAACACCCCAAAGCGATGGAGGAGCTCGAGAAGATTGTATTGCACGCCATCGATCGTGAGTACGCTGACGTTATCGACAAGCACCTCACTACCGCCGAAAAAGTGGTGTTGCTCGCTGGTGAGTTCCGTAGCCGCCTTACCTCGTTGGTCGCGAACTGGGTCCGCGTCGGCTACTGCCAGGGCAACTTCAACAGCGACAACTGCGCTGTCGGTGGCTTTACACTCGACTATGGACCCTTCGGGTTTTGCGATGTGTTCAACCCGTACTATCAGCCATGGCCGGGTGGCGGACAGCACTTCGCCTTCTTGAATCAACCCCTG
>JAPKCE010000197.1 GCA_028823075.1 Myxococcota bacterium | reverse complement strand
TCAGCGTCGTCGGTGGAGCGCGCCTGCTTGAACCCGCCGCAGACCTAGCGCTCTGCGCCGCCATGGTCTCAAGCTTTCGCAATATCCCGCTGCCCCCTAAAGCCGTCTGTTTCGGCGAGGTCGGGCTGGCCGGCGAACTACGCCCGGTGCATGCGACAGAAGCGCGGCTCAAAGAAGCAGCCAAACTCGGCTTTAACCGCGCCGTTATTCCCGCGGGCAGCGAAAAGCTGAAGGTCAAGGGCATGAAGATCACGGCAGTAAGCAGCCTCACCGACGCGCTCGAAGCGCTTTTCGACTAAGGTCTAACGCGTGGGCGGTGGGCCCTCGGCGCTGTACTCAATTCCGGTGAGCGGGGTGATGATCTGCTGATCATCTGCGGTCACGCCATCGTACACCAAACCGCCGGCGATATAGCCGCTAAGTTCATCCCCATCACCAACGATGATCGGCGTGGGGAAAGCGCGTGGCATGCTGAGTTCGGCCTGCATTAAGTTGCTCTGCAACGTGGTCAGGTCGATCATCTCAACCGAATATAAAGCCTCGACCGGCATGCCCGGAACCTGATTGGTCTCACGGTTTCCGCCGGCTACCATCACCTGATTCTCACCGGCCGGGACAATGGCCGGCCCACGGCGACTGCGCGCCAAAGTGATGGTGCTAAAAGCACCCGATGAGACGATGTACAGATCGGCGTCCGGCGCCGCTCGATAACCACCAAGCCAGATCTCACCACCAGCAAAGATAACGTTGTCGTTGCCCGCAACACTCACCGAAAGATGCGCGTGATGGCGACGCGCATTAGCCGGAGCATTACCCTGAACCAGCGAATTATCCTGAGGATTAAAGAGGTCGACAGGAGCCGCGTTGCGCTGCGGGTCGGTGCCGCCGTGGAGTAAAATACGACCGTCGGGAAGAGGGCTTAAACTCGGACGGTAGCGTCCGGTGCCCATGCGCACTTGGACCTCAGTCCATTCACCCGTAAAAGTATCGTAGACCTCCAAGGTGTCGGTCGGGTCCGCCTGATTAGTTAGACCACCGGCCACAAGAACATTACCGTTATCGAGCAGATAAGCAGCATGATCCGAACGCGCCAGGTGCAGCGAACCGGTGAGCTCACCGCCCTCGGCCGCTGTCCAAATCTCCACACTGTGAAGCGGCTGGCCCAATTCGTCGCGACCACCGATGATCAGATAGCGATCATCTTCGCCGGGTAGGCGCACGGCCGCGGCGTCGCCTCGGGCCACCTGCATGGGCATGAGATCAGCAAAGCCTGTGCGCAAACTGCGCACCCGTTCACTGACGCGCCCCGTATGCAGATCGATACCGCCAAAGAAAGTCATGTCGTCGGCACTAGCCGCCTTCGCATGACGCGGTCCGAGCAGACCGTAGGAGCTAAAGCGCGCCGTCTGGCGTAAAAACCGTTCGGCGTTGGTATGTGCCGAGGGGCGACCGACCATCGATGAACCGCCGACAATAAAGGCTCCGTCTTCGCCCAATGAACCTGCGAAGGCATGGTAACGACGACTGCTCATACGGTTCGCCAGCGGCAGCCACTGACCGAGTAGACCAACCCAGCGCTCGGCGTCTTGACGAGCGGCTTGTGGCCCCGTTTGAACATCAAAGACCTGGTCGGCGCCGCCCATGACCAACACCGTACCGTCGCTCAGAGCGACCGTGCTGTGGCCGTAACGCGGCTGGTTCAAAGCGATCCCGGCTTCGACCGACCCTTGGCCGGGGACTCCAGTAGGCGTCAGCCATTCGACGCTGCTGTGAACAGTCTCGCCGTCATGCCCGCCGATGATCATAATTTTGGCCTGGCCATTATCGTCGATCAACGTGGCGCTGTGATCGAGGCGCGCCACGCCCATGCTCGTTTGCAAAGGCACGATGGCCTCACCCGAGAAAAACTCGCCGTCTTGGCGAACACCATCGCTGCCCATACCGCCGAGCAGGAGCACCTGGTCACCGGGAAGTACCGTGGCTGTATGAAACCAACGAGGCTGGCTGGTGACTTCTAAGCTACGCACTTGGCCCAGCCCGGGATCATAGATCTCAACTGCGACGGCGGGTTCTTCGCTGGCCGCTTCCCCCGGTGCGCCACCCAGCGTGCGCGTGATGCCGCCGAGAATCACCACCACATCACCAATGCGGCTGGCGCTGTGGCCATAACGACCAATATTCATAGAGCCGGCAGGGGTAATACTACCGTCGTCCGGGTTAAAGATCTCCATCGAGGTGCTGGCGCTGGCGCGGTCGCCAATAGCATTATCCAACCCGCCACTGATCAGCACCGTACCATCGGGGAGTAGCGCAAGTGCCGGATAAATGCGGCCGTGAGCCATGGGCCCGTGCCAACTCGGGTTGCCGCTGGCCGGATCGAAAACCTCGATGGTGTCATCGGCGACGCCGCGCCGGTTAATACCGCCGACGAGAATCATGCGGCCGTCAGGAAGTTGCACAGCCGCACCGTTGGCGCGCGCTTGTTGCCCAGCATAAGCGGCCTTAAAGTGACCGTCGGACCAAAATGGGAAACCGCCATCGCTGCGAACCGGTGGTCCATAGTCAGGGCGGCCCGCATCGTGGAACCCAGTGTCACCCACATCAACGCCAGGGCCAGCGTCTTGGGGCCCCGCGTCACTGGGCGGTGGCGTCGGAGGCTCGAAGGCCGTGCCCGTAAGTGAAACATCCGAAGGCTCAGGACAGCGTAGATCATCGGAAAAATCCGCATGGCTAAAACGCACCGTACCGCGATGCGCTTGACCCCCAGCAGAAACAGCGATGATCGGCGCATAGGTCAGCGTCACAGTATGAATTTCGCCCGGAAGGATAGGCTCGTTGACGACGGGTAAGGATTCGTACTGAGCCTGAAGAACCTCACCGGTACCTGAGCGCCAGCGGATCTCGAAGCGATCGAGGGTAGCGTTGCCGGTGTTTTCAATCTCAACCGTCGTCGTTTTTTTGGTGCGCACGGCGACTCGGCGAAAGTCGACGGTAGCCGAGCCCGAAGGGGCATCGAGAGCTGTAACTCGATATTCACAACGCTTCTGTGTAAAGCCCACATCATCGCAATTGCAGCCCCAGCCGGCGAGCAACATAAGAGTCAAAACGGATCGGCGCATGAACTTCACCCCTTCCAAACACCACTTTGCCTGGTGCTCATACCGGAATGCTTAGCTGTTTTGCTCGCTTTCGACCACCGGCAGGGGCTCACAAAACGGCGCTAAAAAAATAGCGCCTCAGATCGCCGATGCCACGATCATCGCCATCGGGCCAAGTGCGGTTCGTAAGCAGCACAGCGCAACGGTCTGCGTCGGGATCTACCCACATCGCTGTACCGGTAAACCCCAAATGCCCAAAGCTGCGCGGCCCCCAATTACTGCCGGTCGTTCCCCCGGGAGTGGGAATGTCGAAGCCGGCGCTACGCTGACCCGGAGCATGTTCGATGAGCTGCCTCGCGGCGGCCGGCAGGGCCGAGGCACGACCACAGGCGAGATCAAGCCAAGCCCGACTCGCTCTGAGGGTCGAGCCAAGATCGCCAAACCAGCCAGCGTGGCCGCAATTGATGCCACCGACCAAACGACAGGTTGGGTCGTGAACACGGCCGAGCAGAGGCAAACCATTTTCATCGCGTCCCGTGGCCACGAAACCAAGCGGCTCTAAGCCCTCGTCGAGAGGCGGTACGACAAAACCCCCAAGGCCAGGATGCCGGCGCAAGGCATCGACCGGGCGACCGGCTCGCTGGCAAATCCAAGCGAGAAGAATAAATCCCAAATCTGAATAAACCACCGTGCCAGGGCGATGCCTTAGTGGCATCTCCAAGGCGCGATGCCGTAAAGCGCGCAGTTTCGTCTCAGGGGCGCCTTGCAACCCAGTCGCTAGGCTTTCCGAAAAGGCCAGCAAACCAGCTCGGTGATGCAAGAGATCCGCTATAGAAATGTTAGCGAACTGAGTTCCGGCTTCGGGCAACCAAAAACCTATTTTTTGGTCCAGGCTTAACGCCCCGTCATCGAGTAAAAACGCTACCGTCGTTACGGTCGCTAAGGGTTTTGTTAAACTCGCCAGATCGAAAATAGCATGTTCATCGCAGCCGATACTTCCGCTGGTGACACGACCTTTATCGACCCATCCCCAAGCCAGCGCCGTGCAGACTTTCTGTTCACCGACAAAGGCGGCAAGATCTAAAACGTCGCTCAAGCCTCATCCCCGCAGAGTTGTAAAACACCCTCAGCGTAACGCGCTTTCTCCCCCCATATAAAGCAATGGTTTGCCACTCCATGGCCGACCGGAGCGCCGCTCAAACTGGTCATTCCAAAGTTTCGACAACGCTCTATTAGACGCTCTACAGTGCCCTGTTCACACCCCTCGAATGAGCCGAAAACTAAGGCTCGCGCCGACAGCAGATCAGAAGCTGAAAACAGATGAGTTAACGCGCGGTCGCAGCGATACCAGGGCTCACCGACCTCTTCTAAAACAACGACGCGGCCCTTATAATGAGGCGCGTTCACACACCCAACAAGCCGGCTTAAAACCTCTAAATTACCACCGACCACCGGCCCCTCGAAAGGAACGCTTGATCCCTCCAAAGGCCAGTGGCGGGCGGCGCCGGAAATCGCCGCGTGGAGAGCGCTTACGCTAGCCGCATCACAGTCACCAAAACTTGTTAGGACGGGCCCGTGCAGGGCGGTTCCACCCGCGTGATGCACCTCAGCGAGCAAGGCGGTGACATCGGAAAACCCAAGCACCGTCGAAGCCGATAAATCGACGCCCTCAAAACACCCGAGCCGAGTGGCCCCATATCCGCCGCGCAGCGCCCATGCGATATCGCTACCCGAAGTCACAGCCTGTTCTAGGCTATGTAGGCGTTGAGCGTCATCCCCGGCGAGGTAAACCCCCGGTTGTTGTTGGTCGATTCCGTGTTCAGGAA
>JAPKCE010000196.1 GCA_028823075.1 Myxococcota bacterium | reverse complement strand
AGGGACAAACGAATGGCGCTGTCTTTATCCTTCCCCGCTTCTCGTTCGAGTTTGTAACGGGTCAGGAAATGGATGGTATCATCCACAGCGATTCCCAACGCGATCGACACCATAAAGAGGGCGTCGATATCGATTTTAAGACCGATAAGACCCAGAATTCCGATGCCCGAAATCACCGGAAGGATGTTCGGTAGCATAGAGGCTAAACCGACCTTCCACGAGCCGTAGACTAAACCCATGACCAAGGTGATGATCAAGGCTGCAAAGGCGAAACCGACGTAGAGTTGAATGCCTAGAGCCTCGATGACATCGGCGAGCAGAACGTCGATGCCATTAATCTGGGTTTTCATGCCGCCAGGGGGCGTCGGAAAGCGTTGTTGCAGCCCAGGTTCGATGGCTTTCATAAAGGCCACTGTGTTGCGCGTGCCCAGGCTCGGCATGCGCAGTTGCATGCGCAGATAACGACGCTCTTCGTCGACAAAGCTGTCCATGCCTTCGCCGCCTTCTCCTTCGAAAAGCGCCAGTTGAGCGGCGAACTGGGCGCGGTTTGGCAAATCGCCCTCGCCCCCCATCGCTTTATGGGTTCTCTCGGCGATATCGGCCAAGGAGAAAGCACCGAGTACAATGGGTTTGCCGTCTAAAATATTGGGGTCACGAAAAGCCTTGAGCTCCTCGCCGACGGCTTTGAGTTGCTCAAGGTAGAGGTTGGCTTTGGCGCCTTGCAGCGAATCGATTTGTTCGCGTATTCTAGGCGCCGCCACAGCTTCCTCTTCATCGTCATCGAGCCCAAACCCCTCGTCAGCTTCGTCGTTTGGGAGCGCTACGGCAGCACCCTCGACCTGACTAATAAATTGGTCGCGCTCCAGCGCTCCACCGGCGCGACCGGTGTCGATAAGCAGTTCGGCGGAGACGCCGCCGGAGAGTCGCTCCGAGAAAAACCGGGCAGCTTGAGCCACCGGGTGATCATCGTAGAATTTGGCGTCGAGGTTGGTATCGATCACCAGCATATTAAGGCCTGCGAGCGCCAACATCGTTGCCAGAGCGCTCGCGCCCAGAACCCTACGCGGTGCCTTGCGAGCAACATCTTGGCACCAGTTGAGGATCGCAAAAGTGCGTTTGCTTGTGGTGGGAACTTCGGCCGGGAGATCAAAATAACTGATCATGATCGGTACCACGGTGAAGGTCAGAATGAAGGCCGCGACAACACCAACGGCACAGACCACACCAAGCTCCTGAGCGGTCACCAGCGGGATAAAATATAAGCTCGAAAAGCCGATTAGGGTGGTTAAGCTAGTTAGGAAGCAAGCCGTGCCCACTTCTCGGAAGGTAGCGATGAGCGCCTCTTCGCTGTCCGTGCGATGGCGTTCAAAGCGGTACTGTCCGACAAGGTGAACAACGTTGGCCACCGCCAGTACCAGCACGATTATCGGCGCCATGGCCGCGACGATAGAGATGCGCCCGTTGATTGTTCCGCCAAAGCCGACTGCCCATAAAACAGCCAACAGCGCGACCACCAAACAGTAGATAACCGCCTTGCCGGAACGCAGCAGGAAGCCGAGCAAAAAGGCGATAATAAGAAGCGTAAAGCCGAAAAATGGCCCCATATGACGCTCGGTCTCGGCGAGCAGGAAACCGGCGGCTACCGGCATGCCCGTTGGGTACACTTGGCTTCGTTTATAACCCGCCCGCTCGCTCCAGGAATAGGCCTGCATGGCGGCATCCATGCGCGCCCCTTCGAGCAGCGATAGCTTACCTTCACGGCTGCCTAATAACTTGCGGCCGCCGGGTATTGTCGCCGCATACTTTTCCATTTCGGCCCAGACCTCGGGGTTCTTAGTGTCCTCAATCCCCGATGCCAATTCGGCGATAATCGCCGTTGCTTTGCCGTCATGGCTGAGGAAGGTTGGCACGAACAGGCCATCGTCTCGCAGCGCTTTAAAGGCGCTGTTGATCTGAGTTTGGTTGTTGGCGCCTTTGGCGATGAAATGCTCAACTTTTAAGCTGCCGCCTTTGGGGTCGATGCGCTGTAAATTGATCAGGCTGCTGACTTCGCCGACGAGCGGGTGCTGCTTCATGATCGTGGTGAGTTTGCGCAGGCGCTCGATGCCCGCTGGGCTGCTCAGTTCGTCGTCATCGATGCCGACGAGCATGATGGTGTCGCTACCAAAATGCTGGCGCATCGTCTCGTAGGTCTCAGCGCGTTCTGAACTTTTTTTGATCATGTCGAGTAGGGCGGTGCGGATCTCAAGCTGGCTGAACAACAGGCCGGCAAGGCCGGTGACCATAAGCACCATCGCTAGGGTCTTGATTCGATGTCGCAGCATCGTGCGAATCCACCACTCGAGCTTATTTGTCATGAAAATGAACTCTCAACGGTTGCGCAAAGCGCCTACGATGCCTTTCTTAAAGGAGCAAATACGAAGGGCTATGGTTATGAGTGATTCCAAACGAGACTGCGGCATCTACCGCACGACGGTTCCGAGCATCGACGGTATTATCGCTGACCGACTGGTTTACTATCACAACCACGGCGACCCCGGCGCCGGGATCTATTACGCCGACCGCTGGGTAAACAACCGCGCGGTGTTTTCGAAAAAGGGGCATACGGTGCCCAGCCCAGATTATGCTCAGAGCCTGGACAGCCTCCCCAAAGAAGGATTTTACAGGGTCGAGGCCAAGTTTCATTGCTGCGACAAGAACTGTCGGGAGTTTCGCTTTGGCGAACTCGTTCAACTTGGCTACGACGGGCAAGCAAAGCCCATTTTGTTTCTTCCCGGCTACCGCGGCGAGCGTTTTGAGCTTCCCGAATCAGGTATTCCGGTCGCTCGAGATCGCTTGGACTACTTGGAGCCGCTGAGCATTCAGAATTTCGACGGTGGCAACGGTCATGGCTGATGAGCGCCAGCCGCAATCATCATGTGCCAAAGAATATGGTCTGCAGGCTTTTGAGCTTTTCTGCGCCTATCATCTGGGCATTCAAGAAGACGGTGGTTATCGTTTTGGCAATGTTCACGATGTCGCGAAACGCTTCCGTGTGGGCGCCGCGGTGATCCGTCAGTCCTTAGAAGAATTTGAGCTGCGTCCCGACGATATTTGGAACCTAAAATGGGACTTGAGCGAAGCGCAAGTTGCGGTCGCTGTAGCCGAAAAGGGTGCCGACTTGCGCGCCATCGCCTTTGTCCATTGGCGCAAGTTGCTGACCGCGCCCGTGCGTAAACGCGATTGGGCAAAGGAGTTGGCCGACGACCGTGTAGCAAACCGAGCCACCTTTGGTTTCGGCGATGATTAATTACCTGGCGCGCAGGTGTGCGTGTGCTAGGGTCCAAGCCTCAATACCAAGCACTGGAGTATATCCATGACGACCAACCTCGATTATAAAATCGCTGATCTTTCGCTCGCCGAATTTGGCCGTAAAGAGATCGGTATCGCCGAGCATGAGATGCCCGGCCTCATGGCAACCCGTGCCAAGTACGGCGCCTCGCAGCCCTTGGCTGGGATCAAGGTGATGGGCTCCTTGCACATGACCATTCAAACGGCGGTGCTTATCGAGACCCTGACAGCCCTTGGCGCCGACGTGCGCTGGTGCTCCTGCAATATTTATTCGACTCAAGACCACGCCGCAGCGGCAATCGCCGTTACCGGCGTCCCGGTTTTCGCCTGGAAAGGTGAGACCCTAGAAGAGTATTGGGACTGCACCTTCCGAGCCCTCACCTGGCCCGACGGCAGCGGCCCGGATCAGATCGTTGATGATGGCGGCGATGCCACCATGCTCGTCCATAAAGGTGTCGATCTCGAAGGCGGCGATAATTCGTGGGTCAACAGCGCCTCCGAAAGCGAAGAAGAGCAGGTGATTAAAAACCTGCTGAAAAAAGTTCACCCCGAGCGCCCCAACCACTGGACGCCGATGTCCAAGCTCATCGTTGGAGTCTCCGAAGAGACCACCACCGGCGTGCATCGTTTGTTGCAGATGGAAGAGCGCGGCGAGTTGTTGTTCCAGGCGATCAACGTCAACGATTCGGTCACCAAATCGAAGTTCGATAATGTCTACGGCTGCCGCCATTCGCTGGTCGACGGCATCAAGCGTGCCATGGACGTGTTGATCTCAGGCAAAGTCGCCATGGTCTGTGGCTTTGGCGATGTGGGCAAAGGTTCGGCCCAGTCGCTGGTCAACGAAAAGGCGCGCGTCATGGTCTCCGAGATTGATCCCATCTGCGCCCTGCAAGCCTGCATGGAGGGCTACGAGGTCACCACCGTCGAGGATGCGCTTGCTACCGCCGATATCTTTGTTACCACCACTGGCAACAAAGACATTATCAGCGCCGACCAGATGAGTCGCATGAAAGACCAGGCCATCGTCTGTAACATCGGTCATTTCGATAACGAGATCCAAGTCGCCGCCCTCGAAGACTTGCCTGGCGTGACCCGTGAAGTCATCAAAGAAGACCTCATCCCCGGCGGCCCGGTGACTCGTTTCACCTTCGCCAACGGAAACTCCATCTACTTGCTCGCTGAAGGTCGCTTGATCAACTTGGGTTGCGCCACAGGGCATCCGAGCTTTGTTATGTCGAATAGCTTTACCAACCAAACCATCGCCCAGATCGACATCGCTCAAAACAAGGAGCGCGCCGTCGGCGTCTATCGTCTGGATAAGAAGCTCGATGAAGAGGTCGCTCGTCTGCATCTCGACAAGCTCGGCGCCAAGCTAACCACGCTCAGCCAGGAACAGGCCGACTACATCGGTGTTCCCGTCGATGGTCCGTACAAACCCGACCATTACCGCTACTAGAGCGTCAATTAAGGGCGCTAGGGTTGGTGCTTGGTGGCCTGTTTATACCGATTAAAATGAGACGGTTACGGGTGATGACCGATCTATGCTGTTATCACCAAGTTGACCAAACTGGTTGCGGCCCCAGCACGTAAACCTGGTC
>JAPKCE010000195.1 GCA_028823075.1 Myxococcota bacterium | reverse complement strand
GATTCCGATACCCGAACCTCAGATCGTCCCCGGACTCGAACAGACCATCCAATTGGTGGCAGGCGAGCATCACTTTTGCGCTTTAGATCAGCTGGGCGTGATGCGCTGTTGGGGCAGCAACGGTTATGGGCAACTCGGCGAGGGCAGCACTTTAGCAAGTCCGATTCCCGTGCCGGCGAGCAATCTCAACGGTGTCGCTCAGGTTAGCGCCGGCAACAACTTTAGTTGTGCTGTTATGAACGACGGCAGCGCCAAATGTTGGGGCTACAACCGCAACGGCCAATTGGGCATCGGCAACAACGATAATCAGCTTCTCCCCGTTACGCTCAATGTCCCGCAACTGCAGACGATTCGTGCCGGAAACTCTTTTGCTTGTGGCCTGGATACGAATGGCGGGATGCACTGCTGGGGTTACGGTAACGACGGTACTTTAGGTCAGGGTAATCGAAGCACGAGCAGAACGCCGCAGGCCGTCCCTGGGTTGCCGGTAATTCAAGATTTTGCCGTTGGTTATCGCCACATCTGTGCCTCGACCGGGTCGGGGAGTCTGTACTGTTGGGGGCGCAACAGCGAAGGGCAAACCGCTCAGGTGCGCAACAACAACCCGCGGGTCACTGTACCGACTCAGGTGATGATCTCGGATGTCGCCAGTTTGAGTCTCGGGCTTCGCCATAGCTGTGCTTTAACAATCAACGAGGGGGCTTGGTGCTGGGGCTATAACAACGCCGCTCAACTCGGCAACAACAGCACGGCAACCACCCACATCCCGGTGCGCATGAGTTCATTGTACAATGTCTCTGGAATTTATGCCTGGAAGTTTGGTCTCGGAACGTCGGCTGTCATCGACCGACAAATTGGCTGCCTAGGGTTTTACAATTGGGGACAAGGGTATTGGGGACAGATCGGTGATGGCGCGTTTAGCACCCGAAGAACACCGGTGCTTGCAGATGTCCAAGGCGTTTTAGGCAGCGGCGTTCGCCATGTGGCGGCCAATGAACGACAGATCTGTGTTCTTGGCGACAATGGGCGTGTCGCCTGTTGGGGTGACCCGAGCCACGGACGAACCGGCCATGGCCTTGTCGAAGCGAATCACTTTGCAGCCAGCGAAGTGGTGGCGGTCAGTAACTAACTCTGATCTCGTTTGCGACTCAGTGTCAGGATGATCACGTTGCTTAGGGTGAGCACGGCCTCGGAGGCTGCGGTGAACAATGCTGCACCAACGAGCGCTTGTTCTGGATGCCGCGTCATCACCCAGTAGTTACCAAATATGTTTAATAGTAAACTCAGGGTAAGACCGAGAAACCCAAGCCATTCCTTGCCGAGTGCAAAGACACCGGTTCCGAGCACGAAGTTAACGAAAAGGAACGGTGCGGCAAAGCCTAGTGCGGCCAAAGCTGGGACGGCTTCTTGAAAGCCAGGGCCCGCCAGTAAGCGAACCCAAAAAGCCGCACCGAAATATAAAACGGCGGCGCCCGCTAAGCCCAAACCGAGTTGGATCAACAGCGCTCGACGAAACAGTTCCGGTGGGAGTTTACCGTTTTCCCCGCGTTTGATGAGCGCTGGAAAAAGAGCAGCCGCAACCGCTGCGGGAACGAAAAGACCGGCTTCGAGAATTCGGTAGGCGGCGCCGTAAGCACCGGCGCGCATATCGGCATGCAAAGGGTCGGAGAGCTCGCGAAGCATGACCAAATCGACGCGAAAAGCGATAACCCCCATCAAGCCGGCGGCCGCGAAGGGCAGCATTTCTCGCCAGGTTTGCTGCCTTTGTGCCGCACTTGGCATCGGCGGTGACCAGTCGAGCCCAAGAGGCTTCATGGCGCGGCTGATCATCAGCAAAGTGACTATTTCGGCGAGAAGAAAGGCGACAAAAGTGATGCGCAGCATGGCGCCGAGATCATCGCTTAGCCAGACGCCACCGCCAGCTCCGAGGGTGAAAACTAGGCGACCGGCGACGGTAGCAAACGCTTCACCGCGCATCTGTTCTTTACCGCGCAGGCCAGAGGCGCCAAAATGGTGGTAGCCGCGCAGCAGCATGGCGAGGAACATCATTAACAATAAGTCGAGGGCGAGGTTGGGCGGGGCCAGCAGCAGCCAAAACCCGCCGAAGAGGGCGACGACCCCTGTTAGCCGATGTTTGATGAGCACGGCTGTATGGGCCAGCGCCTGGCGCCCCGCGGCGATGTGCCGGGTGTAGAGAATAGGCAGGCCCAAAGTCGCGCAGAACGCCACCATGTCGAGCAACGAGAAGGCGTAGGAAAAGCGTCCAAAACCAATCTCGCCGAGGCGGCGGGCCAGGCTGGCATAGGCCACCAGTTGCAGCAGCCGAGCAATGAGCTGGGCGGCACTGAGCCAACCAAAATTGCGCAAAATGGAAGGGGTGTCGTTCATGTCAACCAAGCTGCGGTCTGCGGGCCTTTGACGCAAGTTCTGGAGCGCGAGGCCAAGGCGCGCTATGGACGCCGCCAGCGGAGGACATGATGGCTAAAGACGAACGCGTTTTAATTGTGGGTATGGGCTATGTCGGCCTACCCCTGGCTCTGAGTTTCGTGCGCGGCGGCGTTGGCGTGATCGGCCTCGATGTCGATCAGAGCAAAGTCGACGCCCTTAATGGCGGCGCAAGTTATCTCGGTCATATCAGTGATGCGGACATCGCTAAAGCCGTCGCTACTGGGCTTTTCGAGGCCACGACCGATGTGACGCGCTGTGCCGAAGTCGATGCGGTGATCATCGCTGTGCCGACCCCGCTTACCAAATACCGTGACCCTGATTTAAGCTACGTCACCTCGACCTGCCAAAACATAGCGCCGCATCTGAAACGTGGTGCCATGGTCATTCTCGAATCGACGACCTTTCCCGGCACCAGCGCTGAGGTGATGAAGCCGATTCTCGAAGCGGGAAGTGGAATGACCGTGGGTGATGGGATTGACTTGGCCTACTCGCCTGAGCGCGAAGACCCGGGCAATGCGGATTTTGGTACTCAGACGATCCCTAAGCTTGTCGGCGGTTACGATGCGCAGACCACGGCGCGCGCCGTGGCGCTGTACGAGCGCGCTTTGGACAGCGTCATCGCCGTTGACTCCATGGAAGTCGCCGAGTTGGCTAAGCTCTTTGAAAACATCTTTCGTGCCGTCAACATCGCTTTGGTCAACGAGCTTAAGATGGTCTGCGACCGAATGGATATCGATGTCTGGTCGGTGATCGAAGCGGCTGCCACCAAGCCCTTTGGCTTTATGAAGTTCACGCCCGGGCCGGGAATCGGCGGCCATTGCATCCCGGTCGATCCTTTTTATCTTACCTGGAAGGCGCGTGAGCACGGCTTGACAACGCGCTTTATTGAGCTCGCTGGTGAGATTAATTCGGGCATGCCGCGCTACGTTATCGATCGCCTCCGGATCGCCTTGAGCGAGGACGGCAAAGCATTGAAAGGCGCCAAGGTCTTGGTGCTCGGAGTCGCCTACAAACCCGGCGTCGAAGATATGCGTGAGAGCCCGGCTCTCGATGTGATCGAATTGCTTATCGAAGGGCAAGCCGATGTGCGCTACCACGACCCCTTCGTGCCCAGCCTTCCGCAAATGCGTAAACATGACCTGCGGCTCGGCGGTTCCAAAGACTTCACGGTGGAGTTGCTTGAAGAGGCCGACGCGGTGCTCATCACCACCGACCATAACGAAGTCGATTACGAATTGCTCATGAATACAACCCGGTTGGTTGTTGATACGCGCAACGCCGTACGCCCTCGGGTGGGAAGTGGGCCTTATAAAGCCCGCTTGGTGTTCGCGTAAAGCTAATGAGAAGTTCAACAGCTTTGCTGTTGCTCGCCGGGGTTGGGGTGAGCGCTCAAGTCGGGATGGCCCCGCTCAACCTCGCCTTACTGGCCTTGTTGCTCGGGGCTGTTGCGATGCGGCGCCAGTTGCAAGCGCCGCGGGACATTGTCCTGCCTGTTGCCGCCTTCATCGGCGCCTCTTTGTTCCATGTCATTGTCGGGACCGAAGCGCTTCAATCATGGGGCTATGCGACTCATTCGCGCGTTGTGCTGGTGCTCATTTTGGCGGGCGCCATCGCGGCGCACCTCTCTGCGGGGCAGCGCCTAAAGGTGCTGTGCGCGGTACTGATCACCATGGCATTGTCTGTCGCTTACAGTTTTTATCAGGTGTTCGCTGAGACCGTAGGCCCTCTTCAGGCTTTGCATCCACACGCCCTGGACAGGCCCATTGCCAATCACCGCGACGCTTCGGCTTGGCTGACCTTCTCGATTAACGGTCTACGCGGGACGGGCATGATCCACCATATTCTCAGCTTTGCCCATGTGTCGTGCATGCTCGCTTTAGCTGCCGCTGCGCAGGCTGTTTTTGGTAAGGGCAAATCTTTGGTTTGGGCTTTGTTCTCTGTAATTGGAGTTTGCGGGGTGATGGTCTCCGGAGCGCGCGCCGCGCTGGTCGGTTTTGTAATCGGTAGCAGCGTTTTAGGCCTGTTGTACTTTTTGCGTTCAGCGAGGTCGCGACGTTTCGCTGTTGTGCTCTGTGTTGTGGCTATTTTCTCAGGATTTTTCGTCGTTTCAATGAGTCCCGACCTACGCCAGCGAATCGGCTCTTTTTCCGCTCGTCAGGTCCTGTGGACGCAAGGCGTAAAAGCGCTGTCCGACTCGTTTCCGCGCGGCATCGGTTTCGGCGCTTATCCTCATTATGCGGAGCGCGTTTATGCCTCTGACGAGGCCTTAGAAAACCAGGTAAAGGCTTGGGCGCATAACACTTGGCTAAGCTTATTGGCCGAGGCGCCGTTGACGGTTCCTGCTCTGATTTGGTTGCTGGTGGCTTTGTTTCGTCGGGCGCTGGCTCAGTTTGAGCGAGGTCTCGACAGCGCCTGGGCCGCCGCTGTTTTAGCGAGTTTAATGTCGTGGTTGGTCATCTGTCTTTTCCATGATTCGCATTTTCA
>JAPKCE010000194.1 GCA_028823075.1 Myxococcota bacterium | reverse complement strand
GTCGGAACCGTCGGGCACTTCACCCGTTTCGGGCGCGCAGCGGATGGTCGACAGGTCCGGGTTGCCAAAGCCATCGCCGTCGGCGTCGACAAAATAGGGGCGCAATGCATCCTCATCGATGTCCTCGTCGCAGTCGTTATCTAAGCCATCGCAGATCTCTACGCGACCTGGATAGCGCAGTGGGTCCTCGTCGTCGCAGTCGCCTGAGCTTGCAACGAAGCCTTCCGGTCGGAGGCAAGAGGTAACCAAGACGTCGATGTTGCCGATGCCGACGCGATCCTGGTCGCGGTACCAGTTGAGTTCCAGGCCCTCGTCGATTTGGCCGTCGCAGTTGTTGTCGCGCCCGTCGCAGGCCTCTTGCGGTGCGGATAAGTCGATGGTGCAACTGTATTCGCAGCCGTTGTCGCTGCGTGCATCGACATCGTAAAACCCCGGCCGGCAGCGCTCCATCGTGCATTGCCGTGCCGTGCACAGGCCCACCGCACTTGGGTAGGCGCATTGGCGGCCACAAGCGCCACAGTTAAAGGGGTCGTTGTCTAAGTCTGCGCCGTTGCAGCGCGGTGGAGCGTCGCCTTCGCAGACGTTCACACCCGCGATGCATGCGCCTATCGGTCCGCAGCTTTGTGAACTGGGACAGTCGCAGTCATTGTTGCAAGCGGCCAGGCAGATCCCTTCGAGGCAGATCTGCCCAGCGTTACAATCGGCTGCTTCATCGCAAATAAGGTTAGAATCGCAAGAACAGGCCCATCCTATCAGCAAGCAAGCTGTCAGAAGGGCGCGCAACATCAGGGTGCTAAAGCCGGTAATGCCGACGGCGCTTGTGCCGCCACCTCAGCGGGGCCCGAACTCGGCGGTAGGGTCGGCTGGGCGCCGCGCTCCACTGCGCCTAAGCCTGTAATTAACTCCTCGAGCAAATTCGGAACCGTGCTGCGGTGTGCGTCACAGCGTTGTAGGAAAACACCGTTGCTCTCGACCTTTTTCGCTCCGCCTCGGCGCCGTCGTCGACGGCGCTTCTTGGGGGGAGCGTCTTCAGCTTCATCATCGTTTCCTGTCTCTGGCGGTGCATCCGAAATTTCGCCTTGTAGCGGCTCTTCGGTGCTCACCCGCGGCTCTTCGGCGCTCACTCGCGGCTCTTCGGCGCTCACTCGCGGCTCGTCGCTGCCTTTCGCATCGCGACTGCGCTCACGTAATTCAAAGGGTGCAGCGGAGTCGGCGTGGGCATCGGCGAGGATAACCACCTCGCAGCGATAGGTGGCCTCGAGCTCAGCGAGCGCGCCGCGAAAGCGGTTGGAAAGCTCGTTGCTGACGCTTAAGGGAAGGCGCACCGTGAGCCGTTCAACCCAGCCCATACCTCGGCGAAGTTGGGCTTCGATGCGGCGGCGTACTTCGGAAGCTTGGTATCGGGTTGAGGGGATGGACCCTCGACCGCCACAATGGTCGCAGACGACCTCGTCAAGCTGGTTGCCGCGCGAGCGCATGCGCTTGCGAGTCATGTCCAGAGTGCCTGTCGGACCAATGCTGTAGATGCGGTGGCGCGAGCGGTCGCCCTTCATAGCTGTCTTAAAGGTCTTTTCGACTTCGCGCTTCTCGGCAGACCGTTCCATGTCGATGAAATCGATAACGATGATGCCGCCGAGGTCGCGCAGGCGAATCTCGCGAGCGATGACTTTGGCAGCTTCTAAGTTACTGCGCACTGCCACCAAATCGGCAGATTGCCCTTTGGTGCGTCCTGAGTTGACGTCGATGGCGACCAAGGCTTCGGTCTGGTCGATGACGATGGAGCCGCCGCCCGGAAGCGGTACGTTACGCTCGCTTAGGCGGGCGATTTGAGCCTCAATGCCGGCAACTTCAAACAGCGGCCGTTTACCGGTGTGCAGGGTCACGGGGATTTTGGTTCGCGAACCAAGTTGGCCCAAATGCATTTCGACGCGCTCTTTGGCGTGGGGCGTATCGACCACCACCTCGCTCAGCTTGATACCGAGCAGATCACGTAAAATACGCATGTAGGGATCGGTTTCACGAAACAGCAAACAGGGCGAGTTGGTCTTCTTCGATTCGGCTTCGAGTTTTTTCCAGACACGCAGACTGCGCTTGATGTCCGTCTCGATAGCCGTCTTAGTCTGGTCGATGGCCGCGGTGCGCAAGATGATGCCAAAGCCCTTGGGCCGCTCTATCTTTTTGAGCATGTCACGTAGCCGGTCACGCTCTTTGTCATTGGTGATTTTACGGCTCACGCCACCGCTGTCGGCACCGGGCATAACCACGGAAAAACGGCCTGGAAGGGAGATGAAACCTGTTAGGGCAGCTCCTTTGGTACCTACCGGTTCACGCTTGACCTGGACGGGTATAAGGGTGCCAGCTTTGAATCTCGACGGGTTGTCCAGATGCATGGGGATATCTGCTAACGGGACGAAGCCGTCGCGCGCATGACCAAAATCGACAAAGGCAGCTTCATGACGATTGTCGATGCGCGCCACTTTAGCCAAATAGATGTTTCCGATAATTTCTTGAGAGCTAGCGCGCTCGACAAGGAACTCATGGAGTTCTTTGTTTTCTGCGAGCGCTACGCGCACTTCTTCGCCGTCTCCGGCGTTGATAAGTAAACGAGTCAAATTTCGTGCCTCCAAGCACGTGTTCCGGGTCTAGCCGGATTGAGTGTAGCGCGAACTGGGCTGCAACAACATGCTGCGCCGCAAAGCTCGCTAACGCAGCGGTGGCATCTCGCCGGCCGCTAAGCGTTTTTTGTAATTTGAAAGTGCCGCTGTGACTTTTGGTAAAAGCAACATGCAGCCAATAATGTTGGGAAAAGCCATCGATAGGATCATCAGATCCGAAAAGGTGATGACCGTATCCAAAGAGCCGACGGCTCCAACGTAGACGAAGAACACAAAGATCACTTTATAGATCATGATCGAGCCGTCGTGAAAGTGCTTCGAGCCCAGTTTTAGGTGGCGCCCAAAGAGGTATTCCCACGAGCGTTCACCGTAATAACTCCAGCTGATCATGGTGCTGAAAGCGAACAGGAGAACGGCGAAGCTGAGAACCCAGGGGAACCAGCTGATCACGGTGCCGAAGGCCTGCTCGGTGAGCAGAACTCCGTTGAGGTCGGTGGCATAGGCACCCGTAACAACCACCACTAAGCCGGTCATGGCGCAGACGATAATGGTGTCCAAAAAGGGTTCCATCATGGCGACCATACCCTCGCGAACGGGCTCGGTGGTTTTGGCCGCCGAATGGGCGATGGCCGAGGAGCCAATGCCGGCCTCGTTAGAGAATGCCGCCCGCGTGAAACCGATGACCAAGATGCCCAGGAAGCCGCCGGCGACCGCTTCTCCACTGAAGGCCGAACTGAGGATGAGCCCGATGGCGCTGGGGAGTTCCGGAAGGTGGACAAGCAGCACCGTAAAGCCACCGATCAAGTAGACCACAACCATGGTCGGGACGATGCGCTCAGCCACAACACCGATCTTCTTGATGCCACCGAGGATCACGGCAGCGACCAGGCCCGCCATGATAATACCGAAGAGCCAGCCCTTATCGGCCATAAAGGGCAAACGAGAGCTGAGCGCGGCAAAGGCCTGATTAGATTGGAACATATTGCCGCCGCCAAAACTGCCGCCGATGCAGAATACAGCAAAGACTATGGCCAGTCCCTTGCCCAGGATGCCCATCTTGGGTCCCATCTCAGCTAAGCCACGGCTAAGATAGAGGAAGGCGCCTCCCTCGACATGACCATCCTCGTCGATGTCTCGGTATTGCTGCGCCAAGGTGGATTCGACGAATTTCGAGGCCATGCCGAAGAAGGCCAGGAACATCATCCAGAACACGGCGCCCGGGCCGCCCTTATGCACGGCCACCGCAACACCGGCTATGTTGCCAAGCCCGACCGTAGCCGAAAGCGCCGAACTAAAGGCCTGGCTGTGGGTGACTTCTCCCGGAGCATCCGGGTCATCGTAACGGCCGCGAATCACCGAAATAGCGTGGGTAAAGCCGGTCAGGTTCACAAAGCGCGTGCCCAAGGTGAAGGCGATGGCGCCGAAGATCAGAACGAGCACCACGATGGGGACTTCGGGGGTTCCTTGCGGGACATTCGTCAGAAGCTTTGCGAGCTTGCTGCGCGCCGTGCCCGGGGAAATGCTCAGATACCCAGCTTCATCCTTGTCGAGCGCTAAGGTAAAGCTGCCTTGGCTGCTGCCACCGCCAAGAAGTTCAACGCTCATCGTGCCGGTTTTAAAGTCGAGGCGCTGTTTCAGCCTAAAACCCGCTTTGCGCTCGGCCGCGCCTACCTTCTTCGGGTCGCTCAGATCGACCCGCCGTGCTTTGCTTAACGCCGTCTTAAGGTTGCCAAAAATAGCGGCGGTTTCATTGTCGCAAAGCCAACGATTTTCGTTTTCCGTATCCAGTAGAACGTAAGCTCCCGGCGAGCCGACCGGAGAGTAGAAAAGCACCTTGAGCATGACCTCGACAGCCCCCTCGACGGCGGCGTTGATTGTGGCTTCAAAGCCCGAGTTATCGGCCTTAGCGGCCGCTTTAAGACAGTCTGGTTTGACCCGCCGTGCGTTCGCTTGGACGGCTGCCGCAAGCGGAACCGCGTCTTGAGCAAGCGCCGAGGAAGCGCCAAAGAGTACCAACAGAGATAGCATGCATTGCGCGTTCAAGTAGGGAACCTTCCTTCGAGTCAGGCCATATTAAGCGCCGTTGCATTACATGGGCGTTGGCCTTGCGGCAATCTCTCTTCCATGAGCAGGCAAGAGTCTGGAGATAATCATGCAGATGATGAGCCTGATCGTCGGAAGCCTTCTGTTGGTCGCTGGACCGAAGGACGCGACCCAATCGAAGACCGGTGTCTACCTGAACAGCGTTTTGCTGGTTGGCCCCGATTCACACGTAAGCGTTCACAACCCAGATTCGGAAGAGGTGGATATCTCGGGGTGGTCACTAAACCATG
>JAPKCE010000193.1 GCA_028823075.1 Myxococcota bacterium | reverse complement strand
ATTGCAGAGGCCAACCATTGAGGCTATCCGCCCACCTCTCGACCCTGGAGACGCGTATGTACCGTCCTTTCTTAGCTTATGCTCTGTGCTCTTTGATCCTCGCTTGTGGAACCAGTACTCCTGGGCCGGCGAGCGACAGTGGCTCAGCACCAGCAGCCGATAGCGGCGTGGTCGCAGATTCCGGCGCAGCTGCGGACAGTGGTCCTACTGTCGATGCTGGGACGCTTTCAGATGCCGGCCAGCTGCCGGTCGCCGATGCGTCACAAAATGAGGCGGATGCAGCGAACCCGCCGACAACGGATTCTGGTGTCGAGCCTGCGGCCGATGCCGGACAACCTGTGGCGGAGACATGCGGAGGCATTCGCGGCACTCAATGCTCTGATGGCTTGGTCTGCGATCTGAGCGGGCAGCGGCAATGTGGCGCTGACCTGGCAGGGCAATGCATCGAGCCGGACAACGGAATCTGTCCGGGCAATCGTGCGCCGGAATGCGGTTGCGATGGTAACACCTACGGCAACGAATGCTTGCGGCGTACCGCCTATGTTGCCTTTAACCACCAGGGCGTTTGCGATCAAAACGTCAGGCAATGCGGTGGTGTCGCCGGGGTTCGCTGCGAGCCAGGGCACGTTTGCGATCTCAGTGACAACGTACAATGTGGTACCGATTTAGCGGGTGTTTGCGTCGTCGACGAAACTGTCAATTGCACGAGGGAATACGCGCCGGTTTGCGGCTGCGATGGACAAACCTATGGTAACGATTGCCACCGGCGAGCTGCTCATGTCGCCTTTGACCATGTTGACGGCTGCTAGCACCGCAAGGTCAGTGACCAACAAGAAGACAGCTGGGAACGCTTGATCGCAATGGGTTCGCCTGGCGCGTTAGTTGGCCACGCGCACACTTTCGCGGTCGCTGCTGGTGCTCACCGCAGCGTGTTCGTCTTCGGTATCACAATACAGCGATTTGCTGCCGCTTGAACTCCATGTGAACTGCAGCGTGACCGTGCGACCACCTGAGCTCCAATCCGAGAGCGCTGCGTTGGCTTCGCTGCGGTAATCGGAACCGCTAGACCAACATTTGGCGCGCACATTGTCCGAATCTGGGTCGCGACCAAGCCGTATCTCGACCGCGACGGGCTGACGACGAACGGCACCTAAGACGCTCGAAATGGTTGGCCGGCTCGGCGCTCGATTCGGATTTTCAACCTGCACGCGTTCGGTATCCCAGGTGCCGCTGGTTTCATCGTGTTCGTCGCGGCTGCGACAATAGATCGTCCGACTACCCGAGGAGCGCCAGGTCAGGCTGACCACTGTGGTGCGACCCGAGTTAACAAACGCCGACGGGACGCCGTTTCTTTCGGTGCTATGGTCCGACCCCGAGGACCAGCACAGCGCTTGAACTTGGTCGCCGTCAGGATCCCTGCCGAGTTGAACAGTGAACTCAAAGGCTTGGTTTGAGGTGGCAGCACCATCGACGGTGATGCGCGGCGCGCCGGGCGAACGGTTCGGAGCTGCCACAGTAACTGTTTCACGGTCGCTCGCGCTCAACGCTCGCTGTTGGTCTCGGGTTTTGCAGTAAACGCTCTTGCTGCCGGTGGTCGACCAACTCAGCGTCGCTTCAACCGTTTGGGCGCCGCGCCCAAAGGGACTTTCAAAGGCGCGTGCTTCGGTGCTGTGGTTTGACCCGCTGGACCAACAAATCGCTTGCACCAACTGACCTTCTGGATCGCGACCGAGTCGGACTTCGATGCCGCTAAAGTCCACGGATCGCGTGGCTTCGCCGATGATCGTAATTGTGGGCCGCCCCGGGGCTTGGTTGATCTGCCCGCCTTCTTCTTGGCATTGCGCCGAACAGCCGTCGCCGCCGAATTGGTTGCCGTCATCGCAGGTTTCAACCCCGAGCCAGACCACGCCATCACCGCAGATCGCTCGCACGCAGTTGTTGCGGCAGGTGTCTTGATCATTGGCGTTGCCGTCATCGCAAGCCTCGCCGTCGTCGAGTTGCCCGTCGCCACAGTTGGCAGGTGGCGGCGGTGGTTCGTCGCCGGCGTATTCGATGACCAGTCTATAGGCGCCTAGGTTGTGATGCTCAGGACCGAGTTCAAGGCCTACGAAATAAGTGTTTCCGAGGGCTAACTCGATGCGAAGGTCGCAGCGCTCACCGTCGCTCGAAGCGATGATTTCGCCCGCTTGCCGTTCCATGTTGCAGGCGACGTCGATGCCTTCGACGTGAATGCGATAGATCCTGGCGCGATTGGCGCTGAAGCGAAACAGATCGAGATCGGTGGCGCAGTTGATGCGACCGCCTGTGCGCGAGGGGTCGCCGACCCACGAGGCACCACGGCGCGTCTCGCCGTGGTCGTCTTCGGGACATGCTGAAGGTCGCGCAGCGTCGATTATCTGACCGCTATCGCGCGGCGTTTGCCCGGCATCGAATGGATCCGGGTTTCCCGGAATGATCATGCCGGTGCCCGCATCGACGAATTGCCTGCCGCTAGGCTCGACGGCTTGATCACCACAAGCAAACAGCGAGGCGCTACCTAAAATGATACTCAACCAACCGATGCGCATGATCATCCTGTCTGGCCGCTTCAGCAGCGAAGCTTAGAGCTTAGAGCTTAGGGCGTGCTTTCTTCGGGCGGCGCTTTCTTGGTGGCGCAGGCTTCGCAGGCTTTGCCTTCGGCTTTAGCTTGAGCACAGCAGTCCACTTTCGCTTTCTTGGTGGCGCAGGCTTCGCAGGCTTTGCCTTCGGCTTTGGCTTGAGCACAGCAGTCGGTCTTCGCTTGCTTGGTAGCGCAGGCTCCGCAGGCTTTGCCTTCGGCTTTGGCTTGAGCACAGCAGTCGGTCTTCGCTTGCTTGGTAGCGCAGCCCCCGCAGGCATCACCTTTCGCTTTAGCTTGACCACAACAGCCGGCCTTGCCGGTTTCTGCGGCGCCGGTTGTGGCACAGCCGGCCATGGAAAGGGCAGCCAAACAGATCATGATACAACGCATGAGATCGCTCCTAAACGGTGATGCGCCCTAACCGAGTTCGAGGTTTTAGAACAGGGATGCCTTGGCGAAAACTGGTTCGCCCTGTTAAGCTGTGCAAGCGTCGCAAAGCCACTACCGGACAGCAGCGGACCCCTATGAATAAAACACCCCGCCAAAAGTTGAGGAGCTAAGATGCTGGGCTGGCTCGGACTGCTTTGCTGTCTCGCCTACCTCTTTGGGCATTTATGGGTACGTCTGCGCTGCCTTGAGGTTCGTAGTGTCGACGACTTTGAGCCTCCCGCTTGCGACCCAGCGAAGCGGTTGAGCGTTGTGGTGGCGGCTCGCAATGAGGAAGACACGATCGTTCCTGCGCTGCAGCGCTTATTATCCCATAGCGACCCTCAGCGTGAGATCATCATCGTTGAAGATCGCTCGGAGGACCGCACCCGAGAACTCGTTGCCAAGCTATGCGCTGAGCATTCGGAATTGCGCATGGTGGTGATCGAGGAATTGCCCGAGGGCTGGCTTGGCAAAGTTCATGCGCTGCATCGGGGTGCGCAAGAGGCGCAGGGCGAATGGCTGCTATTTTCTGACGCCGACGTGCATATGGACGGTGCCGTTGTGCGCAAATGCGTGAACCTTTGTGAGGCACAAAAACTCGACCACCTCGCCGTGCTACCCAAACTGGAATCCCGAACCTTTTTAGCGCGCTGCACCATAGCGGCCTTCTGTGGCATGCTGCTGACTACAACCACGCGCAAGCGCCGGCAGGATGCCACCGACCGGACGCACGCGATCGGCGTCGGCGCCTTCAACTTGGTGCGCCGAGAGGTCTTAGAACGCAGCGAGGGTTTTGATTGGCTTCGCATGGATGTCGCCGACGATATGGCCTTGGCCCTGGTCCTCAAGCGGGCTGGAGCTCGCCACGAC
Source organism: Myxococcota bacterium (assembly GCA_028823075.1). Taxonomy (GTDB): domain Bacteria; phylum Myxococcota; class UBA4151; order UBA4151; family UBA4151; genus CACGMS01. The sequence continues at coordinate 1,056 of JAPKCE010000193.1, read as the reverse complement.
ATCATGTTTAACCGCGACGGTCTGGCGGTGGAATGGTATCCGACCCTACCGGCGATGGTTCACGGCCTAGAGAAAAACGCTTTTGGAGTCGCCTGTCATTACAGCGTGATGCGCAGCCTGGTGACGGTAATGGTTTGCTTGAACGCTTCGGTCGGCCCTCTGCTGGCGCTTGGCAGCCACCCCGAGGTCGTGCTGCTCACTTACGCTGTGGGTGGATTTTCCTCGTATGTTTCGGCGCGCCAGATGGGCTGGCGCGGTATCGCCCCCATCTTCGTGCCCCTCGGCACCCTTTTTATCGGCTGGATCGTCGCCAACAGCGCTGCCAAGACCTTGTGGCGGGGAGGCGTCGAATGGCGCGGTACTCGATACTCACTCAGTGAGCTTCGCGAGCAGCAACGCATTCGTTTTTAGAGGGCGTCATGCTGCACAGCCTGACTGCGAGGCTGTGATCAAAGCAAGTCGCCAGCCCCGACACCTGCCAGCGTTTCAGTCAGCGTCGCTTGCCTTTGAGCGCACGCATTGCAGCGCGAGTTCAGTGGCTTTGGCCAATTCAAAATCACTTCTGGCTGCCGCGACGCGCATGACGACCACCAAGCATTCCTCAAGGGTCTCTTCGGCGCACAACGTATCATGATCCTGCCTAAACTCCTCCCTGCAGTCAGAGGCAGTTCCAGTCTTTATGGCAAAGGCGCAGGCGCATTCCCACAGGTTCTCTGGGCAGTGTGCGTTGCAGTTACCTGACGAATCGAGTTGAGCCCTTGGTATCGAGTGGACTTCGCTGTTGCTCGGCATGCTTGAAACGGCAGGCTTCGTCACTGTGGGAGCCGGACTTTGCTCAGCTTCGGCGGCCTGCTGATGGGCGCAGCCGACGAGGAGCAGCGTCGCCAATGAATAGCGAGGGAACATGGGGTCATCCTATCTGGATCGGCCGTGGAAATGCGAACTAGAAGCCGAGCGAGAAGTTGAGTCCGCTTTGGAAACCACCGCCGAGACTTAACGCTCGCTTGGCATTTCCGAGTCTCAGGCCAACCTTGGCAGCGCCCAATTCATAGGCGC
>JAPKCE010000192.1 GCA_028823075.1 Myxococcota bacterium | reverse complement strand
GAAGCGCAAAGTCGCCGTCCGTCGCGCCAAACTGTAAACTCACGATCAGCGTAATAAGATACGCCCCGGTAAGGCAGATCGCTAGGCGCTTCATACGCGTCGCTCCTTGGTTGCGTGCTCTTTCATTTTCACCGTATCCCCTGCGCCAGGTTCTGTACTCGCGCGCAAAACTACCGCGGGCGTCAAGGAGGCATCATGGGTATCTTCTCGGAAATGGCAGTCACGGATCATGAGCAATTGGTCTATTGCTACGATCCGGTCAGCGGACTCAAAGCGATTATCGCTATTCACGACACCACGCTTGGTCCAGCCCTCGGTGGAACGCGCATGTGGTCTTATGCCCGCGAAGAGGATGCAGTGACCGATGCGTTGCGCCTGAGTCGTGGCATGACTTACAAAGCTGCGATCACCGGGCTCAACTTGGGCGGCGGCAAAGCGGTTATTATCGGCGACGCAAGAACCGATAAATCCGAGGCCTTGTTTCGCGCTTATGGTCGCTACGTCGATTCGCTCAACGGTCGTTACATCACGGCTGAAGATGTCGGCACGACGGTTGCCGACATGGAGCACGTGCGCATGGAAACCGACCACGTCACTGGGATTTCGGTAGCTTTAGGCGGTTCGGGCGACCCGAGCCCGGTAACGGCCATGGGTACCTACGAGGGCATGAAGGCTGGCGCCAAGCGCTTATGGGGTACAGAATCTCTCAACGGCCGCCACGTCGCCGTGCAGGGAGTCGGTCATGTCGGCTATTATCTTGTGCAACACCTGGCGCAAGAGGGCGCCAAGATTACCGTCTGCGATATCGACGCTGAGAAAATAGCTCGAGTGGTTAACGAGTTTGGCGTCGCTGTCTGTAATCTCGACGAGATCTACGACATCCAATCTGATATTTATGCACCTTGCGCCTTGGGCGGCACCATCAACGATGACACGATCGAGCGGCTCAAGTGCAAGCTCATCGCTGGCTCCGCGAACAACGTGCTCAAAGACGAGGAAAAGCACGGTCGTCAGTTGCGTCGGTTGGGCATCTTGTACTGCCCAGATTATGTGATCAACGCCGGCGGCCTGATCAATGTCGCTAATGAGCTTGAGGGCTACAATCAACAGCGCGCCCTACGCCAGGCGGCACAAATCCACGATGCCATCGATCGTATTTTCGCCTACGCTGACGAAAATGATGTGCCGACGTTCTTGGCTGCCAACGAACTTGCAGAGCGGCGAATCCGTCGTCTGGGCAAGGTCAAAGGCACCTTCTTAGGGGAGCGCAACCGCAAGTACCGGGGTATCTGCTAAGGTTTTCGCCTGTGACCGTTTGCTTTGCATCACCGCTGCTCGCCGCGCCGGTTGTTGGGGCGGACGGCACGCCGCTCATGGGAGCCGCACAGATCGATGAATTGGTGCTGCTCGACGTCACCGAGCGCGACGCCGCCCTGCGCGCTCTTGAGCGAGGCATTGCCCCAAGCCGAACCTTACAGGAGCAGCCGCCGGCTCGCTAATCGTAACCCTGCCCCTGTGTGGGCTTTATCGAGCTAAACGGCGGGTTATTTGCTGGCGTCAGCCTGCACTTGATTCATCTTTTTCTTCACTTTGGGCACGGCCTTGGCGTCGGGGCGCGCCACCAACACCTTATCGATCAAATCGCCGTATTCTTCAGCGTAAATGAAAGTCAGACCGCGGCGGACCTTCTCGGGGATCTCTTCGATGTCTTTGCGGTTGTCGGCTGGCACCACCACGGTGCGATAGCCATGCGCTTTGGCGGCGACGACCTTTTCTCGTAGACCGCCGACGGGCATGACTTCACCGCGCAGGGTGAGCTCGCCGCTCATGGCGATGCGCGACTTGGCACGGCGCCCGGTGAGCAAGCTTATCAAAGCTGTCGCAATGGTGATGCCTGCGCTCGGGCCGTCTTTGGGAACCGCACCGGCAGGAAAGTGAACATGCAGGTTATGCTGTTCGAAAACAGCTTGTGGAATCCCTAGTTCATCACTTCGTGAGCGCACGTAGCTCAGCGCAATTTCGACGCTCTCCTTCATGACTTGTCGCAGGTTCCCCGTGACTCGCACCATGCCCTTTCCGGGCATGATGGTGGTCTCGATAAGCAGCACGTCGCCGCCAACCGGAGTCCAAGCGAGGCCCACAGCAATACCAGGTCGTTTGAGACGTTTTTCGGTGATCTCTTGGAAGCGCGGGGCACCCAGCCAGTCGTGAAGGGCGTCGGCTTCGACTGTCTGCGCGCCTATGACTTCGCCCATCACCAGTTTCGCCGTCGCCTTGCGGGCCAAAGCCTCAATACGTCGGTTGAGGTCGCGCACGCCTGCCTCGCGGGTGTAGCCATCGATCACCTTGCGCAAGGTGGCGCTAGGGATTTTTAGTTCGTCGCGACTAAGGGCGTGTTCTTTGAGCGCTTTAGGCAGCAGATAGCGCCGTGCAATTTGCAGCTTTTGTTCCGGGATATAGCCGTCGAGCGTAACGATCTCCATGCTGTCATACAGGGCGCGAGGTATCTTCCCCACGTCGTTGGCCGTGGCGATGAACAAGACCTTCGACAGGTCGCAGGGCACATCCAAATAATGATCCTGGAAATCATGGTTTTGCGAGGGGTCGAGCACCTCGAGCATGGCGCTCGACGGGTCACCACGCCAATCGGAGCCAAGCTTATCGATCTCGTCGAGAACGAAGACGGGGTTAATACTTCCCGCCCGTTTCAGCCCCTGGATTATTTTTCCTGGCATCGCGCCTACATAGGTGCGTCGGTGGCCCTTAATCTCGGCCTCGTCGCGCATACCCCCTAGGCTGACGCGGTGGAGCTTACGCCCCAAAGCTTCGGCGATGGACAGAGCAATGCTCGTTTTACCGGTGCCAGGAGGCCCCACCAGGCAGAGGATCGAGCCTTTATGGTTGGGGTTGCGAATGCGTACTGCCAGAAATTCGAGCAGCCGTTCCTTAATGCGTTCGAGCCCGTAATGATGCTTGTCTAAAATACGTTTCGTGCGGCGAAGGTCGAGGTGGTCTTGAGTCTCAATGCCCCACGGCACATCGGTCAGCCACTCAAGGTAGTTGCGCAGCATGTTGTATTCGGTAGCCTCTGGGCTGAGCTGCGCTAGGCGGCCCAGTTCTTGGCTGCCTTTTTCGCGGACTTCTTCAGGCACGCCTTCAGCTTTTAATGCCTCGCCTAGCCGCTCGAGTTCCACTTCGCGTTCGTCGCGTTCTTCGCCGAGTTCACGACGCATCAGCTTGATCTGTTCACGAATCATGAACTCGCGCTGTGACGCTTCTATCTTTTCGTGGATTTCACGATGCAAGCGCTCGCCGAGCTCGGCCATCTCCCGCTCGCGCCCGAGGTAGATCAGCGCCAGTTCGACGCGGTTGCGCAGTTCGGTGGTTTCGAGGAGCCGCTGCCGTTCATCCTTCTTTTGTAGAAAATTTGCTGCGGCAAAGTCGGCTAGCGGCCCGGCCCCCTCGAGATGACTCACAAACTCAGCCGCCTCTTTGGGGAGGTCAGGTCGCATGCGCACCAGTTCTTGAACTTCGTGCATTAAGCGCTGGCGCAAAACTTCGAGTTCTTTGCCCTGCACCTCGTCTCGCGGCCCAACTTCCGGAGGATAATTGACTTTGGCGACGAGCAGGGTGTCGGCCCGGCGAAAACGCTCGAGATGAAACCGCCGACCCGTTTGGCAAAGCAGCCTCAGGGCGTCATCGGGAAGACGCAGTACCCTAACCACGCGGGCGATCACGCCCATGCGGTAGAGTTGGTCTGGAATCGCTTGTTCGCTGTGATCGTCGTCCTGGCGTTCGTCTTTAATGGTCACGAACCCCAGGACTCGCCCCCCATCGAGTACCTGGTCGACAACGGTGCGCGCATCGCCCACTGCCGGCACATCGACTGGCACCAGCATGCCCGGAAAAATCACCGCATCGTCGATTGGGTAGAGGATTAAGTTGTCGGGCAGCTCTTCATCGAGGGTGGTCAGCGAGGCTTCAGACCATGCCTCTTCGAGTTGTTCGAGGAATTCGAGTTCGTCATCGCTGTGAAAGTCGTCGTGCACGCATTACTCCTAGCTCGATGATCAAACTGTGCATCGATGAGCTTCGGCGCAAGCCCTGATGGTCAGGAAGTTGGGTGCCGAAGCAGTTGGCCCCTGGCCGTGGCCGGCGCAGCATTTACGCCAAAGCGGTGGTTTACCTTTGACACCCTGCATGCGCTTCCGTAACTGCTCCGCCCTCAGGATTGGGAGTTCCCAACCTTGGTGCTCGTGTGAACGGGCCAAACGACTGAAGCGAATGGAGCAAAGATGCCGACGATCAACCAGTTGGTCCGCATGGGTCGCAAAAAGCGTGTCGAGAAGAGCGCTAGCCCTGCCCTGAAGAAGTGTCCTCAGCGGCGTGGTGTTTGCACCCGCGTGTACACAACCACCCCGAAAAAGCCGAACTCGGCGTTGCGTAAGGTCGCTCGTGTGCGCCTCACCAATGGGATGGAAGTCACCAGTTATATTCCCGGCGAAGGTCATAATCTCCAGGAGCATTCCGTGGTGCTTATCCGTGGCGGCCGCGTGAAGGATCTTCCCGGTGTCCGTTACCATATTATCCGCGGTAAACTTGACGCCACTGGCGTTGATGATCGTCGCCAGGGCCGTTCGAAGTACGGCGCCAAGCGTCCGAAGACCAAGTAAAGGGAGCGAGCTATGAGTCGTAGAGGTGGAATTCAGAAGCGTGAGATCACGCCCGATGCTCGTTATCAGGATAAACTGGTTGCGCGCTTGATCGCATACCTGATGCTCGACGGTAAAAAGTCCGTCGCAGAAGGCATCGTCTACGGTGCGTTCGATATCATTAAAGACAAAGTCAGTGAGGAGCCTGTGACTGTATTCAAGCAGGCTCTAGACCATATTCGTCCGAGCTACGAAGTGAAGTCCCGCCGCGTCGGTGGTGCTTCGTATCAGGTTCCGGTCGAAG